>JAOZRP010000432.1 GCA_029940125.1 bacterium | reverse complement strand
CAACGGCAGCTCACGATGTCGCTTCTGAAAACAGTACCGGTTGCCGGCATTGAATGCTGCGTAAAAAGCATACCGGACACTGCTGAAAAAATCGACTTTTTAGCCTGCGGAGTCAGGAAAGTTTTTTGGCTGTGTTCGGCAACGTAATCTTTGAATATAAGGAGCTGTTGGTCGTTGACGGCCCGTTTCGTCTGGAGTGCCAGCTTCCGGATGAGAAATATGAACGTATATTTTGGCCGATGAAGGAGTTGACGTGGTAAAGTATTGCTGCCGGCGGTTGCTGCCGCTGTATTTCCTGTTGTTTTGTTTAAGTATTGCTGCCGGTGGGTTTCCCGCTTTTGCCGCGGGTCACATCGATGCCGGCCGGCAGAAAACCCTGGAACGGATAAAGGCGGTTTTTCAGCGGCCCGGCCTCTGGGAGGGGGATTTTGTTCAGGAGGCCCATCTGCCTGATGTGGGAGAACCGGTGGTTTCCAAAGGCACGGTGTATTTCAAGATTCCGGACAGCATGCGCTGGGAATTCAAGGAGCCTGATGTTCAGCTCCTGGTTTCCGACGGGCGGCAGATCTGGTTTTACGACGCCTCCCTGGAGCAGGTGATGGTGGGAGAGGTGGCCCAGGTGACCGAGGCCCGCTTGATGATGCATTTGCTGACTAACCTGGAAAAGCTGCAGGATGACTACCAGGTGAGTGTGGATGAACCGGCCGATAAACCGGTGATCAAGGTGACCCTGCTGCCCCGGGCGGCGGAAGGCAAGGGGCGGCCGTTTACCTCCCTGGAGCTTTTTTTCGACCAGCAGAGCTTGCAGCTGGTCAAAAGCCGGCTGGTCGATCTTTTTGCCAATGAAATAACCATCAGCTATACCTGGAAAAAGCCGTCCAGCCAGCCGCTGCCGGCGGATTTTTTCCGTTTCAAGCCGCCGCCGGGAACGGAAATTGTGCCTCTGGCGCAATAGACGTCCGACCGTGAAGGTGATGTTTGTACTGTTTAGCCTCTTTTTTTCACTGCTGGTTGTTCTGCTGACCTGCAGTTCCGCCTGGGCCTGGGGGCCGGCGACGCACCTGGAACTGGCCCGGGAGCTGCTGGCCGGCAAGGATCTGCTGCCCCCGGAGGTGGCGGCGGTACTGACCCGCTATCCCTATGACTTCCTTTACGGCAACATTGCCGCGGATATGGTGGTGGGCAAGAAATTTGTTGATCCGCTGCGCCACTGTCACATCTGGCCGGTTGCTTTTGAACTGCATGACCAGGCTTCTTCACCGGCCCGGCAGTCGTTCGTCTACGGCTACCTTGCCCACCTGGCTGCCGACGTCGTTGCCCACAACTCTTTCGTGCCCAGCCGGATTGTTCAATATTACCATAAAAGAGGTGCCCTGCATCTGTATTGGGAAATGCGCTTCGAGGTGTCGGTTCCCTGCGTGTTGTGGAAATATGCCCACCTGATCAGCCGGCGTTCACGTTGGGACAATGATCCGCTGCTGGCCGAAACCATTACCCCGACGCTGTTTTCCTTTCCGGTCAACCGGCGGATTTTCAACACGGTTTTGCTGCTGAACCGGACCCAGCGCTGGCAGCGGCTTCTTCAGCGCCTGGACCAGTCTCCCCATTATGCTCTTTCCGGGGAGGACGTCCAGTATTTTAAGCGGAAATCAGTGGACAACATGGTGGAAATACTGAACAATTTTAAAGATTCATCCTTGTGTTCTCAAGATCCCCGTGGTGAACAGAGCCTGGCGCGGGCCAAAAAAATTGGCCGGCGGCTGCGCTCCCGGGGATTTTCAGCTGTAACGGATATGCAGCTGCAAGAGCAGGTGCAAAAGTTTCTGCCGGGAAAATAGGAAAATAGAGTGAAAATAGGGGACAGACCCCGATTTTTTTTGGAAAATAGGGGACAGACCCCGATTTTTTTTGAAAGCAGCTGTCTGCTTTTTGCCGTCAGCAGTTAGTGCCTTACGCCTGAAAGGCTGTCATAAAAAACAAGAAATTGTCGGGAATGCATTAAGGATGTTCGGGCCTGGCTCATAGCGGTTTTGGCCGCCGAACG
>JAOZRP010000100.1 GCA_029940125.1 bacterium | reverse complement strand
GAACAAACGGTCCGGGAGATTATTGACCGGGTGCGCCGCGAGGGCGACCAGGCACTGTTTCATTACAGCCGAACCTTTGACCAGCTTGATTTGACGACCGTACCGCTGGAGGTGACGGCCGTTGAGCTGCAGGAAGCGCTGGAATCCCTGTCGGCCGGCGAACGCGCCAACCTTGAACTGGCCATTGACCGGGTCAGAAGCTACCATGAGCGTCAACGGCGCCAGTCCTGGTTCGACGACCATGAAACCGGGGTGCTGCTGGGGCAGAAGATAACGCCTCTGGACCGGGTGGGGGTGTATGTTCCCGGCGGCAAAGCCTCCTATCCTTCCTCGGTGATCATGAATGTGATTCCGGCCAGGGTGGCTGGGGTTTCAGAGGTGGTCATGGTGTCGCCGGCGGCCCGGGGCTACAATCCGGCGGTGCTGGCGGCGGCAAAGTTGTGCGGGGTTGACCGGCTTTTTCGCCTGGGGGGTGCCCAGGCGGTGGCCGCCCTGGCGTACGGGACCGAAACCGTGCCGGCGGTGGATAAAATCGTTGGTCCGGGAAATACCTATGTCGCCCAGGCCAAGCGTCAGGTTTTCGGCCGGGTGGGTATTGACATGGTTGCCGGTCCCAGTGAGATCCTGGTGGTGGCCGACCATTCCGCCAATCCCGAATGGATCGCGGCGGACATGCTTTCCCAGGCGGAGCATGACGAGCTGGCCGTATCGGTGCTGATGACGCCTGAACGTCAGCTGGCGGCGGCGGTGCGCTCCGAGCTGTCCCGGCAGCTTGAAACCCTGGAGCGGCAGACAATCGCCCGGCAGTCTTTGCAGTCGCAGGGCGCGGTTATCATTACCCGAACCCTGGATGAGGCCCTGTCGCTGGCCAACCGTTTTGCCGCCGAGCACCTGGAGCTGGCGGTGGCGGAGCCTCTGGCGGCGCTCAGTTCAATCCGGCACGCCGGGGCTATCTTTTTAGGCCATCATACCCCTGAAGCCCTGGGGGACTACCTGGCTGGCCCGAACCATGTCCTGCCTACCGGCGGCACTGCCCGCTTTTCCTCGCCGCTGGGGGTGGATGATTTTTTGAAACGCTCCAGCATCCTGTCGTTTACCGGCGGCTCACTGGCAAAATATGCCGGACCGGTTCAGGAGCTGGCCGGCATGGAGGGTCTTGAAGCCCATGGATTGGCCGTGAAGCGGCGGCTGTCAGAGGCTGAAAAAGACTGAAAGGATGGAATCATGAGTGAAGAACCGCGGCAGGGAAAGATCGTGAGGCAGACAGCAGAAACCAGCATCAAGCTGGAATTGAAGCTTGACGGCCGGGGCGACTCGTCAATCGGAACCGGCATTCCCTTCATGGATCACATGTTGACGCTGCTTGCCCGGCACAGCCGCAGCGACTTGGTGGTGACGGCCCAGGGCGACCTGGAAGTTGACTATCATCATACGGTTGAAGATCTGGGCATCTGCCTGGGACAGGCACTGGCGGCTGCCCTGGGCGACGGCGGTGGTATTGCCCGTTACGGTGAAGCCAGCATTCCTATGGATGAAGCCCTGTGTTCGGTGGCCATTGATCTTTCCAAACGTCCGCACCTGACCTATAACGTGCCGCTGGTGGTGGAAAAAGTAGGGGTGATGGATACCGAGTTGATGGAAGAGTTTTTCCGGGCTTTTGCCAGCCATGGTGGACTGACGCTGCACATCAACCTGCATTACGGCAAGAACCAGCATCACATTTTTGAGGCGGTGTTTAAAGCCCTGGCTCATGCCCTGAGGCGGGCCTGGACTCCCGATGCCGGCCTTGACGGCCAGCCTTTGAGCACCAAGGGGATGCTGTGAAATGATCGCGATTGTCGACTATGGCATGGGCAACCTGCGCAGCGTCCAGAAAGCGGTGGAAAAAGCCGGGTTTACGGCGGTGGTTACCCGCTCGGGAAGCAGGATTGACGACGCCCGGGGGGTTATTCTTCCCGGCGTGGGCGCTTTCAAGGATTGCATGGAAAACCTGGACCGTTTCAACCTCATCCAGCCGGTCCTGAAAGCCATCGAGACCGGGAAGCCCTTTCTGGGCATTTGCCTGGGATTGCAGGTGCTGTTCACCGAGAGCCAGGAGTTTGGCCGCTTCCCCGGCCTGGACGTCATCAAGGGGACGGTTGTTCCTTTTTCCCATCGCATGAAAGACCCTGACGACCCGGACAGCTTTTTGAAGATTCCCCATATGGGCTGGAATGTCATTCACAAGCAGGGGGCGGTTCCCCTGCTGGACAACATTGACGATGAATCCTATTTTTATTTTGTCCACTCTTATTACGTTGTCCCTGAAAATCCGGACGTTGTAGCGACGACCACCGATTACGGGATTGATTTTGTTTCGTCCGTCTATCGTGACAATGTTTTTGCTACCCAGTTCCACCCGGAGAAAAGCCAGCGGCGGGGGTTGAACATTCTTCAAGCCTTTGGCAACCTGGTGACGGCCTCATGATGGCAACAGCAATGTTTGCGGACAAGGAGAAGAAACGCTCATGGTGTTAAAAAAGGAGAAGTGGTTTTGCGGTTGTTTGTGGTTGGCTGTTTTCGGGATGTTCTGGGTGCTGGCCTCCTGTTCCGCCAAGAAGTATACGATTGTCTCACCGTCGCAGGACAAGGTGCCGGCCTATGGCAGTGTTGCCGTGCTGCCTTTTCACGTTGCCGGCGGCAATGGCAATATTCAGGCGATGACCAGCTGCCAGCTGGCCAATAAACAGATAAAATGTGAGCAGGTTGCCACCCAGATTGGCCTGCAGATTGCCACTTCCATGGCCAGGGAAATTGCCATTTACGGCCTGCATCGGGTGGTTGAGCCTTTGGAAGTCCTGGAAGTTATTCCTGATTTAGGCGTCGTGCCGGTAAGGGATATCGGCCGCCAGCTGGGAGTTGACATGCTGATTTTTGGCACTGTTACCCGCTACCTTGAGCGGGTGGGGGGGCCGTATGGCGTCACCCGGCCGGCTTCAGTCGCCTTTGAAGTGGTTATGGTTGACGCCCGTTCCGGTCGAAAAGTGTGGGCGGGGAAGTTCAACCATACCCAGAAAGGGTTGAGTGAAGACCTGACCAACCTGGGTTCCTTTTTGCAGGGCGGCGGGAAGTGGCTGACGGCCAGGGAACTGGCGGACGTCGGCGTTGCCCGGCTGGTCCAGCAGCTTCCCGGCCTGGAGGGGAAGGAGATTCATTGAGATGCTGATTATTCCGGCTATTGACCTGAAGGATGGCAACTGTGTCCGGCTGCGGCAGGGACGGATGGAGGATGACACCCTGTTTTCCACCGATCCGGCGCAGATGGCCCGCCGCTGGCAGCGAGAGGGAGCCCGCTACCTGCACCTGGTGGATTTGAATGGCGCTTTTGCCGGTTCACCGGTGAACCGCGAGGCGATAGCTTCCATTGTTGACGCCCTGGACATTCCCTGCCAGCTTGGCGGCGGGATTCGCTCCCTGGCCACCATTGAAGAGTATCTGACCCTGGGTCTGGACCGGGTGATTCTCGGGACCGTGGCCGTTGAGCAGGAATCGCTGGTGGCGGAAGCCGCCCGTCGCTTTCCCGGCCGCGTCTGCGTCGGCATTGACGCCCGCCGGGGGAAGGTGTCTACCCGGGGCTGGGCGGAGGAAACGGAGCTGGATGCCCTGGACCTGGCCAGGAAGATGCAGGATTTCGGGGTGGCGGCGATTATTTACACCGATATCCTGCGGGACGGCATGCAAACCGGGGTTAACCTGGAAGAGACCGGCCGGCTGGCGGAAGCCCTGGACATTCCGGTGATCGCGTCCGGGGGGATTGCCTCCCTGGAGGATGTGAAACAGTTGCTGACCATTGAAGAGAAGGGGGTGACTGGCGCCATTACCGGCCGGGCGCTGTACGAAGGAACCCTTGATCTCGGGGAAGCGATGAAACTGGTTGCAGCGGCATGATCAGCAATCGATTGTTATTGGCGGCGGGACTGAACTGATGTTGGCAAAAAGGATTATTCCCTGTCTGGACGTGAAAGACGGCCGGGTGGTGAAAGGCATAAATTTCGTCGGCCTGCGGGATGCCGGAGATCCGGTGGAAGTGGCGGCGGCCTATGACGCTCAAGGGGCGGATGAAGTCACTTTCCTGGACATTACCGCCTCCAGCGACCAGCGCAATATCATCATCGACGTGGTGAGGCGGACGGCGGAACAGGTTTTTATTCCCCTGACGGTCGGCGGCGGCATCCGGACCCTGGAAGATATTCGGGCGCTGTTGAATGCCGGGGCCGACAAGGTGTCCATCAACACGGCGGCGGTCAAAAACCCCATCTTTGTTCAGGAAGCCTCCCGTCGTTTCGGCAGTCAGTGCATCGTGGTGGCCATCGATGCCAAGTCCCGGGCCGGCGGCGGCTGGGAGGTTTACATTTACGGTGGCCGGGAACCAACCGGCATTGACGCCATCGTCTGGGCCCGGCAGATGGAGGAATACGGAGCCGGTGAAATATTGCTGACCAGCATGGACCGGGATGGAACCAAGGACGGGTACGATCTGCCCCTGACCAGGGCAATCGTTGACGCCGTGGATATTCCGGTGATTGCTTCCGGCGGGGTTGGCACCCTTGAACATATGTATGATGGTTTTGTCAAGGCCAACGCCAGCGCCGCCCTGGCGGCTTCCATCTTCCACTATCGTGAATATACCATTGGCGAGGCGAAACAATATCTGCATGACCGTGGCGTCAGGGTCAGGGACATCGCTTGAAATTTTACCGAGTTATCGGATGACGACAAAGGGTGAAACAATGAGTTTGAAAGATCAGTTTACCGAAGAGATGAAAAAAGCAGCCAAAGCCAAGGACAAGCTGCGGCTGGGAACTATCCGCATGGTCCGGTCCGAAATCAAAAACCGGGAGATTGCCCTCCGCCATGAGCTGAGCGATGACGAGATTTTGAAGCTGCTGGGAACAATGGTCAAGCAGCGGAAAGATTCGATCAGCCAGTTCAAAAAGGGCGGCCGTGACGACTTGGCGGCCAAAGAAGAGCAGGAGCTGGAAATTTTGCAGGCCTACCTGCCCGAGCAGCTGGATGCCGCTGAAATCGAGAAGATGGTCAAGGCAGTGATTGCCGAAACCGGGGCGGCCGGCAAAAAGGACATGGGCAAGGTCATGCAGACGGTCATGGCCCGGGTCGCCGGCCGGGCTGATGGCCGGGAGGTCAACCGCCTGGTTTCCTCGCTGCTTTCCTGAGCCATGGATGTCCATGCCGCCCGGGTGCTGGAATTTTCCCGGCTGGCCGAACGGGTCGCCCGGCATGCCCGAACCCGGGAAGGCCGGGATGCCGTACTCAACCTTTCCCCTCTTCCTCCTGCCTCCTTTCCTGAATTGCCGGCCGTAATGCGGCAGGTGGCCCGCTTCATGGAGCTGGTGGGTGAACATGGTCCCGTTCCCCTGGCGGGAATCCGCAGCCTGGCGGCCGACCTGGAGCTCATCCGGGCCGAAGAAACCTACCTTCCTCCCCCGACCCTGATCTCCATTGCCGAAACTTTCCGCGGCCTGGAAGATGTCACCGGTTATGCCGCGGCAATGGACGAGCGTTTTTTCCCTTTGAAAATCCTTTTTGAAGGGCTCAGGTCATTCAGGCCGTTGAAGGAGTTGATCGAGAGCTGCTTTGACGAGCGGGAGGAAATGAAGGATTCAGCCAGCCATGCCCTGGCGGAAATCCGCCGGCAAATAAAAAGCACCCGCCGGAACCTCAAGAATATCCTCGAAGCCCACCTGCACAACCCTGACTATCAGCCCATTATCCAGGACCACCTGATCACCCAGCGCAACAACCGCTACGTGATTCCGGTCAAACTGAACTTCCGCACTTTCTTCTCCGGCATTATTCACGATCAGTCCCGGACCCAGATGACCTTTTTTGTGGAGCCGGTGGAAACCATCGGCCACAATAACAGCCTGGGGATTCTGCAGCAGGAAGAGCAGGAAGAGGAAATCAGGATTCTCAAGATGATTGCTGGCCACCTGCGGGCGGAAAGGTGGGAGATTGTCAGGGTGCTGGAGCAGGTTTTTGTTCTGGACCAGGTGCAGGCAAAGGCTCTCTATGGCCGGGAAATCGGCGGTACGGCCCCCGAACTTTTGACCGAGTGGCCGGCGGGTTTTTCCCTGAAGCAGGCCAGGCACCCGCTGCTCCTGGCCGAAAAAGGAGCAGCGGCGGTGGTGCCGGTGGATATTGATTTTGCCGCGGGGATTCAGGGCCTGGTGGTTTCCGGCGCCAATACCGGCGGCAAGACGGTGGCCCTCAAAACCTTGGGGCTGGTGTGCCTCATGGCCCGCTGCGGCCTGGTTCTGCCGGTGGCGGCGGAAAGCCGGGTACCACTGTTTGACGAAATCATGGCCGACATTGGCGATGAACAAAGCATCAGCAAAGATGTCAGCACTTTTTCCGGCCATTTGCATCACCTTGATGAAATTCTGCGGCACTGCAATGCCCGGTCACTGGTTTTATGCGATGAGCTTGGTGCCGGAACCGACCCCCAGGAAGGTGCCGCCCTGGCCATGGCGGTGATGGACGAACTGCACGAACGGCAGTCCGCCTTCCTGGTGACCACCCATTACAACAAGGTCAAGGCCTACGCCTACGAGCGGCCGTGGGTGGAAAGCGTCGCGGTTTCGTTTGATGCCGATTCGTTGCAGCCCCTGTACCGCTTGCAGTACGGGGTTCCCGGCCTGAGCAACGCCCTGCAGATTGCCCGGCTGCTGAAGCTGAAAAGCTCCGTCATTGCCAGGGCCCGGAAATATCTTGACCGGGACCATGACCAGGTGATGATGATGGCCGAGAAGCTGGAAAAACGTCTGCTGCAGGTCGAGAACAAGGAGCGGGAGTTGTTCAGGCTGAAGCAGGAGGCCTTCCACCTGCGTGAACAGTGTCGGGAAGAGCGGGAAAAACTTAGGGAGGAGCAGGAAAAGCTGCGCCTGACCGCCAAACAGCAGCTTGAAAAAATTATTGGCAGGGCGGAAAAGGAATTTAAGGCTCTGCTGGCCGGGCTGGAGGAAAAACAGCGGGAGCTGGAGGAAGGTTCAGGGCTGGCAAAGGTTAAAACCGGTGGCATGCGTCATGAATTTGCCGATCTCAAGCGTGAGGCCGCCAGCCTGCTTCCCCCTGCCCCCGAGCGTCCCCGAAAGGCAATTGACCTGAGTACGCTTATGGTTGGCGACCGGGTGGTTCTGGACGGCAGCCGGCAGGAGGCGGAAGTGGAGGCCGTTGACCGGCAGAAAAAGCTGGTTGTTCTCCGCCTGCCCGGCAGTGTGCGGGCCAGTGTGCCGATGGACAGGATTGCTTCCATTGCCGGCAGGAAAAAAAAGCGAGATGCGGAAAATGTGCGGGTCAGCATCCCCGCCGGCGGCGGTTCCCCCCTGCCGACGCTCAACCTGATCGGCAAGCGGGTTGAGGAAGCCCGGGAGGAGCTGGAGCGCTACCTGGATCGGGCGGTTCGGGCCGGCATGGGACAGGTTGAAATTGTGCATGGCTTCGGGACCGGCAGGCTTCGCCAGGGAATCCATGAATTTCTGCGGCAGTTGCCTTACGTTTCAGACTA
>JAOZRP010000099.1 GCA_029940125.1 bacterium | reverse complement strand
TCCGAAAAATTGATGCAATGGGAATTTGCCGGAGCCGCCATTGTTTTATTAGATAGTGTTCATCCGGAAATGTTCATTTCCCGATGAACGCTTGCAGCGATCAGCAGTCAGCTTTCAGTTAAACATTGAAAAAAAGAATTTGTTAAGCTAGGAGCTGAAGGCCGAGAGCTGACAGCCCATCCGGAAACTGCCGTTTCCGGATGGGAACTGAATACATGCCTTTGGAGGTTTTTCAATGATTATGACCGACATGACCATGACTGAGTTTACCGCCGGCCTGGAAAAAAGCCGGACGGTTTTTATTCCCTTTGGCTCTACCGAGGAACATGGCTTCCACCTGCCCCTGGATACCGATACCATCCAGGTGTATGAAGTCCTCAAGATGACGGCGGCAAAAATGCCGGTGTTCGTCGCCCCGCCGGTGCATTACGGAGTCTGCCGCAGCACGTCCGACCACCCCGGCACCATCGGCATCCGTTCCACCACCCTGCGGGCCCTGGCCCGGGATGTGGTAGAGTCCCTGTATCGCCAGGGGCTGCGTCATTTCATCCTCATCTCCGGCCATGCCGGCAGAACCCACATGAACGCCCTGCTGGAAGCGGGGGAAGAGTTGCTGCAGGAATACGGGGATCTGAAGATGGCGATCATCTGCGAGTACGAGCTGGCCCGGGAGGCCAGCCGCGAGCTGGTGGAAACCGCGGACGATTCCCATGCCGGTGAAATTGAAACCTCGCGCCTGCTGTATTTATATCCGCAGTTGGTCAAGGGAACCAGTCCGGAGGAGTATCCTGAGTTTCCCCGCTACATCCTGGTGCGTCATAAACAGGCCTACTGGCGACATGGAGTCTGGGGCGACCCCGGCAAGGCCAGCCGGGAGAAGGGGGAGCGATACTGCCAGCTGACGGTGGATGCTCTGGTGGAATTTATACAGCAGTTTGAATCATTTACGGAGCAAAGTTAATGGAACTCTTTGACAGTCACAGCCACATCAACATGGATGTCTTTGCTGCCGATCTGGACCAAGTGCTGGAACGCTCTTTTGCCGCCGGGATGACCGGCATCGTTGCCATCGGCACTGATGTTGCCGATTCGATCCGGGCGGTGGAAATTGCCGAAAAGTGGCCACGGGTCTACGCCACCGTCGGCATCCATCCCCACGAAGTCAAGGAGGCCACCGAGTCGGGCTATCAGGTATTGAAAGCGCTGGCTGACAGCGATAAAGTGGTGGCTTACGGGGAAATCGGGCTAGACTTTTACCGCAACCACTCGCCCCGCGAGGTGCAGGTGGAAGAATTTGCCCGCCAGTTGAACATTGCCGCCGAGCTGGAGCTGCCGGTGGTCATTCACGACCGCGACGCCCACCGGGAGGTGTTTGAGATCATTAAATCCGAAGGGGGCTACCGCCACGGCGGCATCATTCACTGTTTTTCCGGCGACTACCGGCTGGCGTCGGCCTACGTTGATCTTGGCTTCGTGATTTCCATTCCCGGCACCATCACCTTTCGCAAGAACCAGGTTCAGGCCGAGGTAGTCAGGCGCCTTTCCCTGGACGACCTGCTGATTGAAACCGACTGTCCCTACCTGACCCCTGTTCCTTACCGGGGCAAACGCAATGAACCCCTGTACGTGCGGTACGTGGCGGAGGCGATTGGCAGTTTGAAAGGAGAGTCGGCGGCAGTGGTGGCGGAAAAAACCCGCGACAACGCCAGGCGGGTGTTCGGAATCGCCTGACAGTTTGTGCGGGCTTCATGCCTGTTTCGGGTTTTGCCGGTTTCAAGGATGAAGCCGGCATGGGGTGCCGCTGGTTTGCGATTGTTGTGGGAGGATCAGAAAAAGGCGTCCAGATGTTTCTAGTTTGAAGTCGGCAGATCTTCCTCGGTGAAAATGGCGTTCTTGCCGTTGTCTTTGGCCAGGTAGAGGGCGTCGTCGGCCCGTTTGATCAAACTGTCAATATTGTCGCCGGGCGTGCACTGGGAAATGCCGACGCTGACGGTTATCTTGATTTTCACCTCGCCTTTTTTATCCTCGAAAACCTTTTTTCCCAGCATGTGACGGAGTTTTTCCGCCACCCGTTTGGCTTTTGTCATGTCGGTTGAAGGCAGAATGGCGATAAATTCCTCGCCGCCGAAACGGGAGACAAAATCGGACGTTCTCAGGTTGCCCTTCAGGAAGGAGGCCAGGTTTTTGAGGATGGCGTCGCCGACCTGGTGTCCGTACGTGTCGTTGACATTCTTGAAATCGTCAATATCGATGATCATCAGGCTGAAGTTTTCCTTATATCGTTCAACCCGGGAGTGTTCTTCCACCAGGCGGCTGAAAAGAGCCCGGCGGTTGTAGAGGCCGGTTAATTCGTCAATGGTGGCCAGGTCGGTAATCTGGGCCAGCTGGGTCTGCAGTTTATGGACGTCCTGCTGGGCCTGGGTCAGCTTGTGCTGCAGGGAGGCATTGCTTTCCTGAACCTTGCCGATTTCCTCGCTGATCAACTGTCTCAGGGTAACCAGATCAACAATTTTTTCCATGCCCTTAAGCTTTTTCTGGTGTTTGTCCAGGTTCTGGCTGTGGGATTTCGTCGAGTGGTCCAGGCCGTTGATGACCTCTACCACCGCCTCGACGATTTCCATGGTGCATTCCTGCTGCTGTTTTAATTCCCGCTTGCCGTTGTTGTCCTTGGCATCGATCATATCCTTGATTTCCTGGTCAACTTCATCAAGAAAAACGTAGAAATATTTGCTGTAGAGGTCCGGCAGCAGGGGGGTGTGGTGAGCAACCATGTGGTTCAGGGTTTTTTTGGCGATCCTGGCCACTGAAATGTAAAATTGTTCCATTGCATCAGCCTTTTTACAGGAATATTAAGATATTTATATATGTCGTGAGTAAAACAACCAACTATACAAGATTTCGGCATGATATTAAAAAAATTGAATTTTTTTTCCTGTTTTGTTATATTTTTCTCAGAACCCAGGCACTTTTTCAATCTTTCCGGCTTTAGTCAGGCAGGTCAATTGTCATGACGCATCATGTCGGTGTCGCCTGAGAAAAATGCAAACCGTTGCATCGTGGTAGTGGTGAAAAGATGGCAAAAATTGACGCGCTCCTCAATATCATGCTTGAATACCATGCTTCAGATCTGCATATTACTTCCGGTTCCCCGCCCATCCTGCGCATTGACGGTGAATTGGAAAGGGTCGTCTACCATGAACTGACCGAGGAAGAAGTTAAACTGCTGGTCTATGAAATCCTGTCGCAGCAAAGCATCGACCAGCTGGAAAATCAATGTGACATTGACTTTGCCTACGAAATCGCCAACGTGGCCAGATTTCGCGGCAATGCTTATTTCAAGCATGGCGGGATAGGGGCAGCGTTCCGCCTGATTCCCCACAACATCATGACCTTCAATGAACTGGGCCTGCCGCCGGTGATCAGGGATCTGGCCCGGCAGCGAAAAGGGCTGGTCATCGTCACCGGCCCGACGGGCAGCGGCAAGTCCACCACCCTGGCGGCCATGGTTGACCTGCTGAACAAGGAGCGCAAGGCCCACATCATCACCCTTGAAGATCCGTTGGAGTTTATCCATGAGAACCAGACCTGCCTGATCATGCAGCGCCAGGTAGGAGTTCATGTTCAGAGTTTTGCCGCCGGGCTGAAGGCTTCACTGCGCGAAGATCCCAACGTGATCATGGTCGGTGAAATGCGGGACCTTGAAACCATTGCCATGGCCATTACGGCCGCGGAAACCGGGCTGCTGGTTTTCGGGACGCTTCATACCAGCAGCGCCGCCAAGACCGTTGACCGCATCATTGATATCTTTCCCAAGGATCAGCAGGACCAGATTCGCACCATGCTCAGCGAATCACTGCGGGGAGTCATCGCCCAGCAGCTGCTTAAAAGGGCCGACGGCAAGGGGCGGGTGGCCGCCCTGGAAATACTGGTGGTGAACCAGGCGGTTTCCAACCTGATACGGGAAGGGAAAACCTACCAGATTTCTTCTATTTTGCAGACCGGTAAAAAACTGGGCATGCAAACCATTGATCAGCACCTGACCGAACTGGTGAACAGCGGCACCATCACTGCCCAGGAAGCGTACGCTTATGCTGACGACAAGGCCCTTTTTGCCGGAAATTGAGCCCTGTACTGCTGCTCTTGGTTAAAAAACGGGTAAACTTCTTTTTTCCTTTTGCCAGGAGGGTGGACAAATGGTCCAGCAAAGGAAAAAATCGTTGCGGGTTCGGGTGGTCCTGATTGAAGACAGCGACGCTACCGCTGCCATTATCGCCGAGGCCCTGGCCGAGGCGGGGGAATACCAAATTTCCCGCTATGTCAGCGGCGAAGAGTTTTTTGCCCGCTTTACCAGCCGATCCGCTCCCGACATCTTCCTGGTCGACAGCATTATTTACGACGGTTCCGGAAAACTGCTCAGCAGCGGGGTGGACATTGTCACCCGGCTGAAACAGATCAAAAAATATCAAAGCGTGCCGGTGATCATGCTTTCCACCGTTGGCGACGAGCGGGACCCTACCTTCCAGCAGATGGTCAAAACCTTTTACTACCAGCAGAAAATCAGCGGCCTGACGGCCGGGGCCGCCGACGTCATCTATAAACCCCATGGCATCGACCTTGAGCGTGATCCGGCATCCTTCCCGGCCGCCGAGCTGATTCACAAGGTCAGGATTTTGACCGAGAGGCGGTTTCTGCAGCAGGAGCTGCGCCGTAAAAACCGCCAGCTGCGGCAGAAGAATCGCGAACTGGCGAAGCTGAACCACAACTATATCAATGTGCTGAGCTTTGTTTCCCATGAATTCAGGAATTCCCTGATGGTCATCGGCGGCTTTCTGCGGCGCCTGGCGAGGAAAATGGAGGGGGAGGCGGAGCAGCGGGACCTGGACAGCATTATTTCCAATTGTGAATTCATGGAAGACATGATCGACCGCTACCTGATCCTTTCACGGATTGAAATGGGTCGGCTGCGGTTGAATCCCACTGACATTGACGATTTTTATGGGGAAATCATTGAACCAGTTTTAAAACGTCTGGGTAAAAAGCATCTGGTGGACAGCATCGAGTATGATGGTTCCCTGGAATTGAGAAAAATCCGCCTGACCGCCGACCGCTACCTGCTGCAGATCGTTTTCAGCAACCTGTTCAACAACGCCTTGAAATATGGCCGCGAAGGCGGCCGGATTGTCTACGGAGTAGATGCCGGGGAGGAACAGGGCCTGCGATTTCACGTGTGGAATGAAGGACCGGGCATTGCTCATGACCGGATCGGCCAGGTTTTCGGCAAGTTTCAGCGCCTGCGGGACAAAAACATCCCGGAGCAGAAGGGCATCGGCCTGGGGCTGTACAACGTCAAGGAAATTGTTAAGCTGCACGGCGGCCGGATCTGGGTGGAAAGCGACTACGGAAAGTGGGTGGATTTTATTTTCTGGCTGCCGGAAGTGTCGTAAAAAATGGCCAAAACCACCCGCCCGCCGGCGGAAAGGGTGGTGCGTCAGGCGTGAGCATTGAATAAAGCGTCATGGCAATATAAGTCAGAAAGTTGAAAGGAGGTTGGTTATGGAAATTTCAACCCTGGCAAGAAAGTTTCTGCTGCTGGGCATCGGTGCCCTGTCCCTGACCGAAGAGCGTCTGGAACAGATTATCACTGGCATGGTGAAGAAAGGGGAGATCAGCCGGGAGGAAGGCCGGGAACTGGTTCAGGAAGTGCTGAACCGGATCAGCCAGGAGAAGGACAACCTTTCCGAAAAAATCAAAAAGGAATTCGACAGCCTGATGGACAGGGCGAAAATCCCCAAGCGGGGCGAAGTTGACGAATTGAAGCAAAAAATTGCTGAACTTGAAGCAGAGATAAAACAGCTGCAAGCGAAAGAATGATGCATGGACATCCTCAATATCGACCGGACCTACAGGAACATCAAGAGATACCGCCAGATCATCGGGGTCTTCATCAGCTACGGCTTCGGCGGCGTCATTGAGCAGCTCAACATTGACTACTATCTGGCCTTGGGGAAGAATATCATCACCCTCAACCGCAGTGGCCGCAAGCAGCTGGTCCGCTACAGCAACGCCCAGCGCTTCAGGATGGCCCTCGAGGAACTGGGACCCACCTTCGTCAAGCTCGGCCAGCTGATTTCAACCCGGCACGATTTCATCCCGCCGTCGGTGATCAATGAACTGAAGAAGCTGCAGGATGAGGTCCCGCCTTTTTCCTTTGACGAGGTGGTGTCGGTCATCGAGTCGTCCCTGGAAGTTAAAATTGACGAAATCTTTCCCGAGTTCATGGTTGAACCTGTAGCTGCCGCCTCCATTTCCCAGGTTCACAAAGCCAGACTGATTTCCGGGGAGGAAGTGGCGGTCAAGGTGCAGCGCCCGGGCATCGCGGCCACCATTGAAACCGACATCGATATTATGATGAACCTGGCCCGCCTGATCAGCCGGCATGTGCCGGAGCTGCGCCTGTACGATCCCGTGGGGGTGGTCAAGGAGTTTGCCAAAACCATCCGCAAGGAGCTGGATTTCAATATTGAGGGCCGGCACGTGGAGCGCTTCGCGGCCAATTTCCGGGATGATCCCAATGTCTATGTGCCTTCCATCCACTGGCAGGCCAGCAAGCGGGAAGTCCTGACCATGGACTGGGTGGACGGGATAAAAATTGATCAGATGGAAGAGCTGCTGGCCGCCGGTCTTGATCCGAAAATCATTGCCGCCAACGGGGCGACGCTGATCCTGCGGCAGGTGCTGGAATTCGGCATCTTTCACGGCGACCCCCATCCGGGCAACCTCATGGTTCTGCCGGGCAACGTCATTGCCCCGCTGGACTTTGGCATCGTTGGCCATCTGGATGAGGAACTGAAGCAGATGGTGCTTGACCTGCTCATGGCCATCATCAAACGCGACATCCGCCAGTTGACCACCATCCTCTCCACCGTGGGCATCATTGACGAAGACCAGATCAACATGCGGGAGCTGCATGCCGACCTCTATGACTTTGTCGACCGCTACTACGGCATTCCCCTGAACCAGCTGCAGGTGGCCACCCTGATGCGGGATTTCATCAGCATTACCAGCCACCACCACATCCGTTTCCTGCCTGACATGATGCTGCTGGTCAAGGCCCTGGTGACTATTGAGGGAGTCGGGCGCAGCCTTGACCCCGAGTTCGATATGATCAGCCATGCCACGCCTTTTGTCCAGGAACTGCTGGCCAGGCGCCTGTCGCCGAAATACCTGAGCAAAGTGACCTGGCGGCAATTGCAGGAGCTGCGGAATCTCTTGCGGATGCTGCCCCGGGAAACCCAGGAAATTGTCAAAAAGCTCAGCAAGGGAAAGCTGAAAATCGAGTTTGAGCATGTGGGGCTGGATCCGCTGGGGAAAAATCTCGATCGGATAACCAACCGGCTGTCGTTCAGCCTGGTGGTTTCGGCGATCATCGTTGCCTCGTCGCTGATCATGCAGACCAACACCGGCTACATGTTCATGGGCTACCCGGTTCTGGGGATCATCGGCTACCTGGTGGCCGGCGGGCTGGGATTCTGGCTGGCGATTGCCATCCTGAGGTCGGGGAGGATGTA
>JAOZRP010000431.1 GCA_029940125.1 bacterium | reverse complement strand
AAAGATGCAATTATACGACAAGTAGCTTGCTTTTTCACCAACCAATTAAAGTTGTACTTACGAGTTTAATTCAAGGGTGAATGCGTGCGCGAAATTCCCGACAATCCTTTTATCAACGTCTCTGCTTTTCTGCGGGAGCAAGTTCGACAGATGAGAAGAGAAGGGGAAGAGAGGGAACGTGGCTTCGTGCTTGACAACAGCCGCCGTCGCCGAGAGAAATAAAATTCTTTCCTGGTTGAGGTAATGTTTTTGCCTAATCGGCGTCTGTATAAAACAGGCGCCGATTTTTTTTGAAGAAAAAGGAAAATGTATGCCTGCCGGGTCATTGTGGGCCCGGAAGAGCGCTTGCGGTTGAACGCTGGAAGGGGGAGGAGACCTGATGAAATTGCCCGGGTGCAGGGAAACGGACATTCCGGAGAGTGGTGACCTGCCGGAAAGCGGCTGCCGGAAGCGGTATTTCCGTGATCTGGCCCTGGCGATTTTTGCCGGTTTGCCGCTGTTGTCGGTGGTGACGGCTGAAGAGGACCGTTTCCTGGAGGCCCTGGAATTTTTTTGCCGCCGCCATCAGCGCTGGCTGTGGCTCTATACCGCCAGTGATGGGGTTTGGAAGGTAGGACTGGCTGATCTGCGGCAGTTCCGGCCTGACGGCCCCATGAACAAATCCCAGGCATCGCTGCGTGATCCCATCGCTTTGCTGGAGCGGATGAAAAAAATGCCGCCGGGGTCCGGCAGGGGTATTTTCGTGCTGATGGATTTCCAGTTGGCGGTTCACGACCTGCTGGTGCAGCGCCTGCTCCGGGATGCGGCGCGCGGTTTCCGGGAGCAGGGGGCGACCATTATCCTCCTTTCTCCGGAGGCCGACCTGCCGCCGGGACTGGCTGGTGAAGTGGAGGTCTTTTATCCGCGCCTGCCGGTGCTTGAGGACCTTGAACTGGTGGCCCGGGAACGGTTGTCACGGAGCTGCAAAGCCAATCCGGATGAGAAAACGCTTGAAATCATTGCCCGGGCCGGGCAGGGCCTGACGGCGGCCCAGTTTGACCGCAGCCTTGCCAAGGCCCTGGTGCGGCGGAAGAAGGTCGTCGATGCGGTGCTGGCGGATTTTATCGCTGCCGAAAAAGTCCGGCTGATCAACCGGTCGGAGTTTTTGACCATTGTCGAGTGCCGGGAATCGCTTGACGACCTGGGCGGCCTGGGGCTGTTGAAGGAATGGCTCCTGAAGCGGCGGCGGGCCTTTACGCCCGCGGCGCGAAAATTCGGCCTGCCGGTGCCGAAGGGGGTGCTGCTTTTCGGGGTGCAGGGCTGCGGCAAAAGCCTGGCGGCCCGGGCCTGCGCCGCCTGCCTGGACGTTCCCCTGCTTTATCTCGATGTCGGGCGCCTGTTTTCCGGCCAGGTGGGCAGTTCGGAAAAAAACGCCCGGCTGGTTGTCCGCCAGGCTGAAGCCCTGGCCCCCTGCGTTCTCTGGATCGACGAGTTGGAAAAAGGCCTGTCTGGTACCGACAGTTCAGCGCATGCCGATGCCGGCACCGCGGCCCGGGTTTTTGCCACCCTGTCCGTCTGGCTCCAGGAGGAAGGACGGGGTGTTTTTGTGGCCGGCACCGCCAATGACATTTCCCGGCTGCCGCCGGAGCTGCTGCGCAAGGGACGCTGGGACGAGGTTTTTTTCTTTGACCTGCCCAGTTGCCGGGAAAGGCGGGAAATTTTCTCCATCCAGTTGAAAAAGCACGGGCGGCAGCCGGAAAAATTTGACCTGCAGCGACTGGCCGAAGCGGCAGCTGAATTTTCCGGGGCCGAAATTGAACAACTGGTGGTTGAGGGCCTGTATGACGCCTTTGCGGCAGATCGTTCGCTGCGGACGGATGATCTCTTGAACAATATTTGCCGGCAGGTGCCGCTGGCGGTTACCATGGAAGATCATGTGCAGGCTTTGAGAGCCTGGGCGGCCGGCCGGGCCCGTTACGCCTCCGCCGAGCGGCTGGCCGAGGAGAGGCGGCGCTGGCGACAGTTGAAATCGGGAGGTGATGAGATGATGGAGGCAGAAGAGTGAAGTCGGACG
>JAOZRP010000430.1 GCA_029940125.1 bacterium | reverse complement strand
CTGGAAAGGTGGGCGGCGGCCACCACCAGCATGGTATCCAGGCCTTTTACCAGGCCAAGGGGAGATTCATCCGCGGCGGCATCGCCGGCCAGGATGTCCCCTAAATGGTCAAGCTCACCCCGAAAATCATCCGGCCTGGTCTTGGCCATCAGCTCCTCCACGATTCTGCCGTCTTCGCCGGCATAACGAAGCCCGTCATGGCCACTGTCAACGTTGACCTGCCACTCGATGAATCCCTTTGTTCCCTGGAGGCGGAGACTCTTTTCCGGCGGCTCGGTCACCACGTCCTGGATAATGGAGCCAACCAGTCCCGTTTCCGTTTTCACGTTGAGCTGAAACAGGCGGTCATAGCGCACCGACCCGTCGTCCACCATATCCAGCATGGCTGAAACTTCGACGATTCTTCCCACGCCGGTCAAAGCGGCAAAATACTGCCAGATATTGGTCGCGTGAGAGTGCTCCCCCCCGGCACCGCCGCCGCGGTCCGCGAAACCGAGATAAGAATCACTGGGGCCGCTGAGCCATGGGTGGGCCTTGAAAATCCCTCCCCAGTATTCCCTGAACCGGGCGCTGATGGTCAGCGGTCGACCCACCAGGCCATCGGCGAGCAGTTCCGCCGCCCGGCGGCTGTGAGCCGTCAAGGTGTGGTTGTAGCCCACGGCCACGAAACAGCCGGTTTTCTGCTGCAGGGCCAAAAGTTCCCCGGCTCGCTCCAGATCGGGAGTGCAGACCGGCTTTTCAATCAGCAGGACCTTCGGGGGACGGGACTGGAGAATCCCGGCGGCAATGTCCATGTGGGTGTCCGGCGGCGTTCCCACAATCACCAGATCAAAATCCTCTTCCGCCACCGCGTCCGGAGCCGCCAGCCTGATATCATTGTTCCAGGCACCGTACCGGGAAGGATAAATATCATCCCTGGTCCGCTCAAGGGCCGCCGGGTCGACATCGCAAATCGTCACCTGCCATCCCTTGGCGGAACAGCCATGGGCAAGATGATTGCCAATCGATCCGGCCCCTAAAATTTTGACTTTAACCATCTTCTTTTCACCCATCTATCAAAAACACTGTATTTCATTCAGGATCACCATCCGGAACCCTGCATACACCATTACCCACCTTTTTTCAACCATGACCTGCGAGATTGCCGCTCCTCCGGATTTCCTTATTTCTTTTTCCGACCGAGAGCTTTTCGTTCCTCCTGGAGTTCCCGCAGGAGTTTTTTCAAGGTCCAGGTTTCGGAAACGGGGGTTGCCGTCGCCCAGATGATCGCCCGGCGGCTGGTTTTGCGATTCAGGGCCATCAGCCGGTGGATCTCGTTTTCCGTTGCCCCGCTGAGGATGACCGCCCGCGGCAAAGTCGACGCCTCCCCCCAACCGGTTCGATCCGGCAGGCGCAGCAAATCGGAGAGCAGCATGCCCGCCTGGTCAGCGGCAACCCAGACCAGCGGCGCATCCCGCAGGCCGGCCTGGCGAATCAACGACGTAAAGGAAACCTGTTCGGACGGTGAAAAACCGCAGAGAAGCACCTTTCTGGGCCCGTACAGGGGTTCATCGGAACGGGACAACTTCTTAAACGAAGCTGTTGTTTTCACTTACAATTCCTCCAGCGGCGCAGCATATTCCCATCGCATCATCGTCCTCCGGCAACCGGGCACCAACGTGGCCATGCAAAAGTCGCCTACAAAAGTTTTTCAGCCCCTGAATACACCTCTTCAACCACCAGCGCGACGGCGGCATGACCGGGATGCTTGGTCGGATTCCATTTCTTCATCTCCGTGAAGATGTCGCCCTCTTTATGGTACTCAATGCGGCCTTTTACCTGGTACGATTTATCTTCATCGGTAATAAAAAGCATGCTGCCCCGGCTTCCGGACAAAATATTTTTCCGGGTCTTGTCAAAATAATTATCGGCAACCACCAGCCTGTCCTCGCCAAATTTTGCCACGCAGGTGACGTAGATGGCGTTGGGCACCCCATCCTGGTCAACAGTGGTAAAAACAACCGGCCCTTTCCGGTCATCCCAGGCCTTGGAAACTACTTCCGGCAACATCGACAT
>JAOZRP010000429.1 GCA_029940125.1 bacterium | reverse complement strand
TTTTGCATACTAAGGAAACAGCGGTTAAAATGCAAGCAAAAAACCCGGCTCCCCTTTCGGGAAGCCGGGTTTGTATGGTTATACAAACACGAAATTAGATCAGCTTATCACAGCTTACCATTTCCAACCCAGTTCCAGGGCCGTCAGGATGGCGTCTTCATCATCGTAGTCGGGAATATAGCTTTCATAATAATCTTCGATTCCGTCGCCAACGATGAAATAGCTAGCGGTCAGGCTGGTGTAGAAGTTTTTCGAGAACGCGTATTTCAGCTGGCCGTCGATGGTCCAGCCGATTTCATCGTCGACATTTGCATTAATAACGCCGTGCTCCGCAGCCAGCGCTCCTTCCATAGCCTTTTCCTCGTCATACTGGAGGTAGCAGACTCGGACATGGTAGCTGACATTCTGGATCTTGCCCTTGGTGCCGGCGGCTAAGAAGAGCAGCCCGGGGTTGTTACCGGAACCCTTGCCGCCGATACCACCATAGCGTTGGCCCGTAGTAGAGCGTTCATTGGACAGGGCATACAGTGGTCCACCGTAAGCGCCGCCGAAATGTTCGTAAAGGATCGAACCGTCCATACCATAGGGGGTATAGCGGGCGATGTTGGTAATGCCGACCCAGCCTTCAGCGTCATCGTCGCCGTAATCATCGTCGCCCTGCTGCCAGGTGCAGGTAACATAAGGATTGAATTCCGGGCTCAGGGCCAGGGTTAAACCAGCAAAGGCAGCCCAGGATTCGATATCGACATCGTCTATATCTGTAGGATCTGAAGGATTTGTATAAAGGTCATTCATTTCACCGTTGACATAGGCGATTTCAAAGGAGGGCTTGAAAATACCGAAGCTGCCATGGCCTTCAAAACCGAGGTACAAGGCATCGGAATCAACCCCATCTTTGGAGGCAGCGGAGCCCATGTCGCTGAAGGCGATGAACGGACTGACGGTAAATTTCCCGTCATCACCGACGCAGAAGGTGTAATTCAACTTGCCGTAGTAGACATACCAGTCATAATCATTCGGTGCATTGCCGCTAATAGCGTCATTGAGGTCATCGGTATCGTTGACGAACATCATGGTGAGATCCCAGTTCAGGGTCTTGTCGCCGCCGGTAAGGGCCATGAAGGGGTGGTCGTCAGCATAGACCAAGCCACCGGTTTTGATATCAAGGTATTTGATGTCCCAACCAACCGAGTATTTAACATCACCAAATTTGTACCAGAAATTGGAGCGCTCGACGCTGAACTCAGAACCGAAATCGGAACTGTAACCGTTGCCAGGTGCGGCACCGTTACCGATGTAGGTGTTGCGGTCGCAGTTATCCTTGGTCATATGGATATCGTTTTCAAGGATGAACTTGAAGCCCCATTTGCCGTCCTGGCCGACGCCCTTCCAGCCCATGCGGAATTCATTGCGGACGAAAAAGCCGGCGCCAAAACCGCCCTCGGTGAGGATTACGGCGTCTTTAGCGTCGTCGTCAAAGTCGAAATTACGGTAGTAAGAGGGAATAACCCGGTTGCTGCCGAACAGGGTGATGTCCACCCCTTTGTTGGCTTTGACGGTGCCTTCACCCATGGCGGCAAAGGATGCCGCGGCGGTGGCAAAGACGAATACCACGCAAATCAGCAGTGCCATCATGCTCTTTTTCATAAGTTGTACTCCTTTTACGTATTGATTAATGTAACAAACCTACCAACAAATCATTTCATGATGAAATAATTTACTTACCACCCCTCCTCAAGGCTGGCAAGGTACTGCTCCTCTCTCTTCTCACCCCCTCTCTTTTGCTGAAATAAAATCTTCTTAACAGCTTTCGGTTGCTGCCCGCCAAAGCTTTACCCGTTAATTAGGACTCTACGGGAGCGGCGACGGCAATGGGCAATAGAACAGTATTTTGGCTGATAACAGGTTGGATTTGTTTTGTCAACCCCTTTTTTTAGAAAATTTTAACCTTGACAGAGGGGGGGATGCCTTAATCCTCAAACAGTGTGTGTTTTTTTAGGGGCCGGTGTTTTAGTGCCTTATCCCTGAAAGGCTGTCACTCTTTTCAGTACCCCCTTGAGGGG
>JAOZRP010000098.1 GCA_029940125.1 bacterium | reverse complement strand
AACACTTTGAAAATATTAAGGTAGTTGTCAACGGAGCCGGGGCCGGAGCCACGGCGGTAACCAAGCTGCTGTTAAGTGCCGGGATCACCAACATCATCATGTGCGATACCGCCGGTGCCATTTACGAAGGCCGCCGGAAACGGATGAATCCCTACAAGCAGGAAATGGCCCGTCTGACCAATCCCGACCGACTGCAGGGGCAGCTGGCCGAAGTAATTGCCGGCGCCGACGCCTTCGTCGGCCTTTCCAAGCCCGAAACCCTGACGACGGCCATGATCAAAACCATGGCTGCCGATCCAATTGTTTTTGCCCTGGCCAACCCGGTGCCGGAAATCATGCCGGACGAGGCCCTGGCGGCAGGAGCCAAAGTGGTGGCTACCGGCCGTTCCGACTTCCCCAACCAGGTGAACAACTCCCTGGCTTTTCCGGGCATTTTTCGCGGGGCGCTGGATGTCAGGGCCCGCCAGATTGACGACCGGATGAAAATAGCCGCGGCACACGCCATTGCCTCCATGGTTACCGATGAAGATCTGGCCAAAGGAACGATTATTCCTTCAGCCATGGACCTGGCGGTACCGCCGCAGGTGGCGGCGGCGGTCGCCGAGGCGGCCATGAAAGGCAACATGGCCCGGAGGCAGCTTGACCCTGATGATATCCGCAACAATACCCGCGACTACCTGTATGAAGGAATACTGCGAATATTGTAAAAAAGAATATCCAGCAAAGGAGTGGTTTCAATGATCATTGACGCCCATGTCCACATGTTTCCCCCGGAGATTGTCAACCGGAGGGAAAAGTATTTTTCCGGTGAGCCTGAATTTAAACTCCTCTACGAACCTCCCAAATCAAAACTGGTGCCGGCGGAAGAACTGCTGGCCAGAATGGATGACGAGGGAATAGACCGCTGCGTGGTGTTTGCCTTTCCCTGGCGGGACATGGGCATCTCCCGTCTTTGCAATGACTATATTATTGAACAAGTCAGGAAATATCCTGATCGGCTGCTTGGCCTGGCCTGCTTTGGTTTTGCCGATCCGCGTGAAGCCGCTGCCGAGGCGGAGCGCTGTCTGGCCGCAGGCCTGGCCGGAGTAGGTGAGCTGGCTTTTTATATCGAGGGTTTTACCGAATCCGTCATTTCAGCCTTTTCCCCGGTTGTTGAGGTACTGCGGGCGGCCGGAAACCGGCCGCTCATGCTGCATACCAACGAGCCGGTGGGTCACCAGTATCCCGGCAAATGTGACGTGATGCTGCGCAACCTTGACAAGTTTCTTCGTCTTTACGGCGATGTGCCAACCATTTTTGCTCACTGGGGCGGCGGCTTTCCTTTTTATCACCTGCTGAAGCGGGAAATGGAAGAGGTAGTTGCCAATCTCTACTACGATACCGCGGCTTCGCCCTATCTCTATCGACCCCAGATTTACAAGGTGGTGGGTGAAATGATCGGCTTTGAACACATCCTGCTGGGAACCGACTATCCCCTGCTGAAAGCCGGCCGCTATTTTGCCGAAATGGACCAGGCCGGCATCACCCCCGAGCAGAAAGCCCTGATCTGCGGTGAAAATACCGCCCGTCTTTTCGGTCTTTAGTCATCGACGGGCTGGTTTCCGCCCCCCGGTATCATTACCTGTGCAAACACAGACATTGACCGATCCATAAACATGGTTTTGGTTTCATGTCTGCTAATTTGTTTTTTCTTGACAGGTATGAGAATCTGTGTTTGTTATACACAGGCAATTCATTATAATCTTGTTTTGTTCAGAGCAAAGCTGACAATCTGAAGGAGGTAATGTATGAAACGGCGTAATTTCATCAAGAAGGTTGGTACCGGTGCGTTAGCCGTCGGCGCCGGGTTGGCTGTCAAACCCAGAAGAGCGAGGGCGGCCGGCAAGCATAAGACCTATAACTGGAAGATGGTTACCACCTGGCCGCCGCACTTCCCGGTATTGGGGGAATCGGCGGATTATATCGCCAAGTGGGTTGAGGAAATGAGCGCCGGACAATTAAAAATTACCGTCTACGGCGGCGGCGAACTGGTGCCGCCCCTGCAAGTTTTCGATGCCGTCAGTTCCGGCACGGTGGAGATGGGCCATGGAGCCGCTTATTACTGGGCCGGCAAGCATGAAGCCACCCAGTTTTTTGCCGCGGTGCCCTTCGGTCTCAACGCCCAGGGAATGAACGCCTGGATTATATCTGGAGGCGGCCAGGAATTGTGGGATGAACTTTATGCCCGCTTCAACCTTAAAGCCTGGCCGGCCGGCAACACCGGGGTGCAGATGGGCGGCTGGTTTAACAAGGAAATCAACAGCATCGATGATCTCAAGGGCCTGAAAATGAGGATTCCCGGACTGGGCGGCAAGGTGCTGGCCAAGGCCGGCGGCAATGCCATCCTGGTAGCCGGCGGCGAAATCTACACCAACCTCGACCGCGGGGTCATCGACGCCACCGAATGGGTTGGCCCCTACCATGACTATAAGATGGGCTTCTACAAGGCGGCCAAGTATTACTATTCACCCGGCTGGCATGAACCGGGAACCACCCTTGAATGTATGGTCAATAAGCAAAAATTCGAGGCCCTGCCCAAACACCTGCAGGCGATTATTGAAGCAGCCTGCGCCAAATCCAATATATGGTGCCTCTCTACCTTTGAAGCCCTGAATGAAATCTACCTGCAGAAGCTGGTGAATGAACACCACGTCAAACTGCGCACCTTCCCAGATCCTGTTCTGGCCAAACTGAAAGTAATGACCAAGGAAGTTCTGGATGGCATGGCGGCTAAAGACCCCTTCACCAAGAAAGTGTATGACCATTACATGGACTTCAAGAAGAATCATGATGCCTGGGATGTGATTTCCGAAGAGCGGTATGCCAAGCTGAAGCATCTCTAGCTTTCAGGGTTTTTTCTCATAATGTGTTAAAAAAAGCCGCTCCCGGTTAAGGGAGCGGCTTTTTAGTCGGTAAATGTACCCACTGGAAATCTGTCGGTTTTTTTATGCTTCCTGACCTATCCTCCCAGCAGGACCTTCGGCAGCCAGGTAATTGATTCCGGAATGAGACAGATAATCAACAGGCCAATAATCTGGATGATGACAAAAGGAATAATGCCTCTATAGATATCAATAGTTTCAATTTCCGGGGGAGACACTCCCTTCAGGTAAAAAAGGGAAAATCCAAAAGGGGGAGTCAAAAAGGATGTCTGCAGGTTGACGGCAATCAGTACTGCCAACCACAGGGGGTCAACGCCCAGGTGCAGCATGATGGGAGCCAGAACCGGTACAATAATAAAGGTGATTTCAATAAAATCAAGGAAACAGCCGGCAAGAAAGATAATCCCCATAACAACGCTGAGGATGCCCCATTTGCCGAAGGGCAGGCCGAGGATCAAATCCCGTACCTGGGCGTCGCCGTTTAAGCCCCGGAACACCAGGCCCAGGGTGGTGGCCCCAACGAGAATGATGAAGACCATGCAGGTGAGGTTGGTGGTACCTTTCATGACCTCCATCAGGGTTTTCAGGTTGAGTTTTCCCTGCATGGCAGTCAGGAGCGTGGCTCCTACAGCCCCCACGGCCGCCGCCTCGGTGGGGGAGGCAATCCCCGCAAAGATTGATCCCAGCACGGCCACGATCAGGAACAAGGGAGGGAGCAGGGCCTTCATCACCCTTTTACGCATCTCAGCTTTGGAAATACTGTCCAGGTATTCCTGGGGAATCGGCGGTGCCCATTCCGGCTTAACGGTGGCAATAATGGATATATAAATGATATACAATACTACCAAAATGAGGCCGGGGATCAGGGCCCCGACGAAAAGATCGCCGATGGGAACGTTCATGATCGTTCCCAGGAGAACCAGGACAATGCTGGGGGGGATGATCTGCCCCAGGGTTCCGGAAGCGGCGACGGTGCCGGTAGCCAGGGATTTTTTGTAGTTCTGCTTGAGCATGGTTGGTAGCGACAACAGCCCCATGGTAACCACGGTGGCCCCGACAATGCCGGTGGAAGCGCCCAGAAGGGCGCCGACAATGACAACGGAAATTGCCAGTCCACCCCGGAGCCTGGCAAATGCCAAACCCATGGTCTCCAGGAGTTCTTCCGCCAGTCCTGAACGTTCCAGCATCACCCCCATGTAGACAAAGAGCGGCACCGCCAGCAGGGTAAAGTTGGTCATCCGTCCCCAAATCCGCAGAGGAAGCAGCTGAAAGAACTGGGGGCCAAAGCCGATCAGGCCGAAAATCAGGGACACGCCGCCGAGGCTGAAAGCAACCGGGTAGCCGAGCAGTAAAAGGATGAACACCGAGGCAAACATGATCATGGCCAGGTTCTGGTGAATGAATTCCATTAGTTCACCTCCTGTTCGTGTCCGGTAATGACCAGGAGGTTTTTAATCGCCTGGGAAATCCCCTGGATAATCAAGAGGATAAATCCGGCCGGGATCATGGCTTTAAGAACATAGCGGCCGGGAAGTCCCCCGGGGTCCGGGGAGATTTCCCTGACCGCCCATGATGATTCAACAAAATTCAGCGAGGCATAAACAACGATAACGCAGAAAGGAATCAGAAAAATAAACGTGCAGATAAAATCAATCCAGGCCTTCTGTTTAGCTGAAAACTTGGTATAAAGGATGTCTACCCGGACGTGTCCATCTTCTTTCAAAGTGTAAGCAGCCCCAATGAGAAAAATGACCGAAAAAATGTGCCATTCCATTTCTTGAACGGCAATGTTTCCATGATGGAATGCGTAGCGCATAATGACGTCGTAAAAAACATTCAGCACCAGGGCGGTGGTCAGCCAGGCAATGACCAAACCGATCTTATCGGTAAAGGAATCAATGAGCTGTGAAATTTTTCTGAGAAAATTCATAAAGAGGTTCTCCCGCAAAATTGTTTTTTTCAGTCATGAACCAAAAAATACCTTAATACCGGATGTAAAGAAGTGTGGAATCTGTATACCAAAAGCAATGATTTAGCAATATTTTTTTTGAGCTGAATTTGGTCATGAGCTGGAAAGTACAAGCTTTTTGTGGTATGTAAAACCAGAAGCTTGGAAAGATTACTTTCCGTGCTTATCTTTTTGATCATATTTCCAGATGCAGGAAGCTGCCATGCCTTGTAACCATGATCCCTTCAAACCTGATTTCTGGCAAACCTACGCCGCCACCCGAAAAAGACGCTTCAGCAACCGGAAAATAACCACGGCGAAAAAATGGGACGGCCTGGCCGGACATTATCAAAAATATGAGCAGGATGAGGATTTCAAGGCCGATCAGCAATGGGTTTTGGATCAACTGGACTCGAGAGATATCCTCCAGCCGGAATACCGGGTGATTGATGTTGCCTGCGGACCAGGAACTCACTGTTTTCACTTTGCCAGTCAGTGCCGGCAGGTAACCGCCCTTGACGTGTCGCCGAAGATGATTGCCCAGCTGGAAGCCAGGAAACGCGAACGGCGGGTTGAAAACATCGAAGTGGTGTGCAGTGACTTTCATCAGTATCAAGCCAGGGAAAAGTTTGACCTGGTTTTCGTTTCCATGAGTCCCATTTTGAATGAATTAACAACGGTAGACCGCCTGCTGGAGCTTTCTTCCCGGTACCTGGCCCTGGTGTACTGGGCCGGCGTTCGGAACAACCCCTTGTACAACCACTGCTATGAAATGATTTTTCATGAGCCTTATGTCTGGGACCCCCTGGACATTGTCGCTATCTTTAACTATCTTTATGCCATGGGATTTTCACCGGAAATATCTTTCCAGCACGCCCTGTGGAAACGCCAGGACACCCTGGAGAACACTTTCCAACACGTCCTTTGGCACCTGGAATTTTATCGTTCACTGACGGTGGCGGAAAAAGAGATGGTTCATGCCTACCTGCTTGAACAAAGCGATGAAAAGGGAGTGATTTCCTACGAAACCAGGGTCCGCAAGGGCTGCATCATTCTGGACCGGCAGGCGGGAGTTGAAAACAATGGGTAGCTGTACCAAATTTTTTCGCTGTCTGCTTCTATTGCTGGTGATGGTTTATGGTTTTTCTCCTCCGGCCGCGGCCGGCATCAAGGCCATCGTCAGCATCATGCCCCAGAAATTTTTTCTGGAACAATTGGCCGGCGACCTGGTGGAAGTTGTCGTCATGGTTCCACCGGGTGCCAGCCCCCATACCTATGAACCCCGGCCGTCGCAGATGATGGCTCTGCATGCCGCCAAGGTGTACTTCACCATCGGAGTCGAGTTTGAAAAAGCCTGGCTGGAACGCTTTCGGCAGTTGAACAAGCATCTGGTTCTGGTTGACACTTCCCAGGGCATTGAAAAAATGCCGGTGGATGGAAAAACAAAAGATGGCGGTCAAAAACAGGGCGTAAACCGCTACCTTGACCCCCATATCTGGCTTTCACCACGCCTGGTAATGCGCATTTCGCGTACTATGGCCGCTTCTCTGATCTCCCTGGACCCTGAGCATCAGCGGTTGTACCAGCAGCGTCTGATTGCCTGGGAAAACAAGCTTGAACAACTGGATGAAGCATTGTACCAGGCAACTCGGCCGATGCAAAACCATCCCTATTTCCTGGTTTTTCATCCTTCCTGGGGATATTTTGCCCGGGATTACGGACTCAGGCAGCTGGCGGTTGAACAGCACGGCAGTGAACCGGGACCCCGCTCCCTGGTGAAACTGATTGACCGGTCGCGACAACTGGGAATCAAGATTATTTTTGTCCACCCCCAGTACCAGGGCAACAGCGACCGGGTGCTGGCCCGGGCTTTGAATGGAAAGGTAGTTAAGATTGATCCCCTGGCAACTGACTGGCTTGACAGTCTGAAAAACCTGGCCCGGAATCTGACGGAAGTGTATCGTTGATCTTTTGTTGCAAGGAAAAAACAGTGGTTAAAGAAAAAGAAGATTCTCATCAGACTCCGGTTGTTGCAGTGGCTGACGTCTCTTTCTCCTACAATCGCCTGCCGGTGCTTGAAAATATCAATCTGACGATCCGGCGGGGTGATTTCCTGGGAATTATCGGCCCCAACGGCGGCGGCAAAACCACTTTAGTCAAATTGATCCTCGGCTTGCTGAAACCGCAAAAAGGCAGTATCAGCGTCTTGGGCATGGATCCCGTCAAGGCCAGGGAACGGGTGGCATACGTACCCCAGCACGCCCCTGAAGATCGGGAATTTCCCATTACCGTCTGGGAGGTAGCGCTGCAGGGCAGGCTGCGGACTTCACGCTGGGGATACCACTACACCCGGGAAGACCGCCAGCGGGCAGCCGACGAACTGCGGCGGGTTGATATGTGGGATCTGCGTCATCGCCCCATCGGAGCCCTGTCGGGGGGACAGCGGCAGCGGGTTTTCCTGGCCCGGTCCCTATGTCGAGACCCTGAAGTTATTTTTTTGGATGAACCAACCGTGGGCATTGACAGTCTGGCCCAGGAAAACATCTATGATCTGCTGCAGTCGTTGAATCAACGCATGACCATTGTTATTGTTACCCATGATATCGGGGTGATTTCCCAGTATGTACGTTCGGTGGCCTGCGTCAACCGGACCCTGATTGCTCACAATGAGGGCCTGATTACCGCTGAAATGCTGGAGAAAACCTACAACTGTCCCGTGGACCTCATCGCCCATGGGGTTCCCCACCGGTTGTTTCAGCCCCATTCTTCTTAGTACCTTACGCCTGAAATGCTGTCACTCTTTTCAGTACCCCCTTGAGGGGTA
>JAOZRP010000428.1 GCA_029940125.1 bacterium | reverse complement strand
TGACCTGTACAAGTCAGATTGGAGGTCAGGTAATAGGAACCGGAGCCGCTGGAGGAAGTGATAACTTGCCCGCAGCCGCTGATGGGGATTCGCACCTCGTCTGAGGCGGCGTCGATGATGTCGCTGGCATGCTGGCCGTCCAGCAGGTCGGCGTCAAGGCCGGAACCGGAGCCGCCGCTGATCTTGGCGGCGGTAACCGCGCCGTCGGCAATCTTGCCGGTGGTTACGGCATCATTGTCTATCTTGCTCTCAGTTACCGACAGAGCGGCCAAGGCCGCACTGTTTACGGCTGCCACGCCTATCTTGGCCGCGGTCACCGCACCGTCAGCCAGTCTGTACGTGGTAACCGCGCCATTAACCAGATGTCCAGAGGTCACTGACTTTCCCGCCAGTTTGTCACCGGTAACAGCGCCGTCGGCAATTTTGTCGGTGGTAACGGCATCATTGTCTATCTTGCTCTCTGTAACTGACAGGTTGGCCAGGGCGCTGCTGCCCACGGCTGCGGTTCTTATCTTGACACCGGTAACCGCGCCGTCGGCCAGCTTGTCGGTGCTTACCGCCCCGTCGGCGATCATTCCGGAATCCACGGCCACCGCCTCGCCCTTCAGGACAAAATCACTGGAATCATGTCCATCCAGAAAGCTTGAATCCGTCGAGACAGCCGCTTCTTCGGCCTTGAAAGAAAATGCCGTCGAGGCGAGGGGCAGGCGCGGCGAAAGGACTTCCATCTCCTCAGGTGAAGAACAGGTGCCGCTTGCCGACGGCGGGCAAATGCGGACTTCCAGGAAGACCCCGTCCTCGTCAAAGTCGGCAACATCAAGGGGAGTGACCGCGCCAAGCTGGACCGAGTAAATGCCCCCGGTTACCGTCACATCCTGGGTTTCCGACCATAACTCGCTGCCCCCGGCCGCGGCATCAAACAAAAGAAACTCCATGCGGTAGATTCCTTCAGGCGCGACGGCGTTGTCACTGGCCAGTTTTCCCTGAAAGTTTATCAGGCCGGGCAACGCCAGGGCAACGCCGCTGAAAAATAAGATGCAGCAAATAATGATTCCACGTACGACTTTCAGGCTTTTTCTGTTCATGTCTGCTTTCCCTCCCATGTTGGTCGACAGGATACCGACCCTGTGTTTTATGGATTGTTTTTTAAAAACTCAACAACTGCCAATAATTATTTTTGTTTTCAGGTTGACATCAACCCTGAACAATAAAAATACAACTTTGCCCGGACAGGAGAAAATAATCCCGCGGGTATGCAGGAAATATGTTCCCTATTTCATGGAACCCGGCGTCCCGACCAGTTTGCCGATAATCTGATTGGCGGATATGAAGCCGAGACGGCGGCTGTCGCGGCTGTTTTTCCGGTTGTCGCCCAGGACAAAAAACGAATTTTCCGGCACCGTCCAGTTGTAGGCCTGAAGCTGCCTGATTGCCGGCTGCCACTGCCGGCGGTCGACTACCCGTTCCGGGAGCAGCATTTCACCGTTGATCCACAACCTGTGGCCGCGTATGGACAGGTGGTCGCCGGCCACCGCCACTATCCGTTTTATCATGGGGTGCGGCCTGTTCCTGAGCTTGACGGCCACGATGTCGCCCTTGTGAAGCGGCATAAAGTCCCGGGTGCGCATCACTACCTGCTGCCCCGGCCGGATTGCCGGCACCATGGAATTGCCGGCTACCGTAAAGAGCTTTTCTTCCGCACCGCAGAGGGCGACGGCGATGAAAAGCAGAAAGAGCAGCTGCAACGAAACCGCCGTGAAGACAATTTTTCCGGGAGCCGGGCTCCCGACCTGATTTACGGCCCTGAAAATTTGCATAACCTTTTTGGAGATCAAAACCTCCAGCTCCTTCTTCCCCTCCGGCAGTTCACAGTCAACTTCTTTCAGGTTGAATCCCAGCCCATGAGTACTTCTCAATTTATGATTAATACCTAAATCAAGCTATTAGTGCCTTATCCCTGAAAGGCTGTCACTCTTTTCAGTACCCCCTTGAGGGGTAAAAAAAACAAGAAATTGTCGGAAATATATTCAGGATGTTTGGGCTTGGCTCATAGCGGTTTTGGCCGCCGAACGAATCACAC
>JAOZRP010000427.1 GCA_029940125.1 bacterium | reverse complement strand
TCCCTGGAGGTTTTAAAAGGCTCAAACAAGGCCTCCGGCAGCAGCTCCGCCGGGATTCCCGGGCCATGGTCGACGACCTCCACCACCACTTCCCGGCCATCCTCATCCCTCCAGGCCCTGACCTCCACGGCAATACCTTCTCCCCCGGCCTCGTAGGCGTTGAGCAGCAGGTTCTCCAGGATGGAGGACAGCAGTTCCGGATCGCTTTTCAGCCGCAGGCCGTCTTCAACCTCAATTTTCATCTCCATGGCCGGCAGCTGGGTTTTCAAACGACTGCCGCATTTTTTAAGAAAATCTCCCAACTCCAGCTCCCGCAACTCCGGGACCAGATCATCCTTCAAGGCCTTGAGCCGCTCTTCCACCCGGCCCATCCGGCGCAGGGCGTCGTCCACCACCTCCAGCATGTCCTGCTGGAACTCCGGTTCATGAATGTGCTCCGGGGCGTTTTCCCGCAGCAGGGAAAGCATGGTGGCGGCATTCTTGATGTCGTGGAGGACGAAGGCCGACAGCCGGTTCCAGGCCTGCTGCTCCCGGGCATGGGCCAGCTGCTCGGCCATGCGCACCGCCAGCAGGGCCGAGGCCGCCTGGCTGCCCAGGGCGGAAAGCAGGTCAAAATCATCGTGGCCGTAAATCCCGCCGGTAAATTCCGGTCCCAGGCCGATAAACCCCGGCAGGCGACCGCCGAGGCCCAGGGGAAACAGCAGCACCAGGTTCAGGGAGCGGAGAAACTCCCCCCTGGCTTCCACCACCCGCTCCCAGTCCGGGTCGGTTTCCTTTTCCTGCAGGTACAAATGACCATGGGTCTGCAAAAATTCCACCAAAGGATCGTCAGAAGCAATATCCACCGCCGCGTCACATTCCCCGGGAGCGAAAACCAGCCGGTAGCCCCGGTCCTCATCCCCCAGCCAGATGAAAATCTCGTCGGTATAGAGGCTTTCGGCCAGCACCCGGCGCAGGGCTTCCGCCACTTCAAACTCGGTCATCGCCCCCTGGAGCTGCTCCGACAGGGCCAGCCACTCATCCCGGTACTCATACTTGTTGATGTAGAAATGGGTGCTGATGAAAAAATGAACCCGGCGGCGCAGCCGGTCGGAAAAGGCAAAAAGAGCCACCGCCACCAAACCAAAAGCGATGCCCAGCCACTTGAGCAGGAAGGACAATTCCAGGCCGAAAAGCCGCATGGCCAGGGAAAGGGCCCCGAAGCCGAGAAAATAAGCGGCCAGCAGGGAGGGAACCACGAAGGAATAAACCACCTTGCGGGAGACGAAGATCTTGCGGTTGAGCAGGCGGTGCTGAACCACGGCAGAGACAATCAGAATCCAGCCGCAGAGCAGCAGCACCCCCAGAAGCTGCAGATGCCCGGGAAGGATGACCAGGTAGGTAAGCCGATAGGAAGCTGCCCAGGCCAGGGAGCCGCAGACCAGGCAGCTGCCGACCACAAACAGCTTGTATTCCCAGCGCTGAACGCTGTCAAGGGCGCGCCAGAACTGCTCCAGCCGCCAGGCGGCATAGAGAACCGCAAGCAGCATAAAAAGCGTTGAAAAATAGACTGGGCTGTACAGCCGAAAAAGCAGCTGTTCCTCATTCATGCCGACCAGCGGCTCGCAGAACAGCAGGTACACGGCCCCGGCAATCACCGCGGCGCCAAGAAAAAATTCGGTCAGGATGTGTTTAAAGGTCCGGTCGCTGCCGGCCGCCACCACCAGCAGGCGCAAGGCGAGGAAAAACCAGAGGCTGGCAAAAACAACTTCGGAAAAGAAAATCAGCCTGGCGAACTGGGGTCCCAAGTGCCAGGCCAGATAGAGGTACTCGCCGGCCAGCAGCGGCAATCCAACCAGGATCCGGATCAGGGAAAGGGAGAAACGCCGCTCGCCGCTGGACAGCCGGAAAATCAGGATGCCGGACAGCAGCAGCAGGCCGTTCAAAACATATAAAACTTTGATCAGCATGGAATCTCAACTTTCTGAATGATGAAAAAACAGCCGAAAAAATTATTTGAAGGCTGTTCGGGCATGGCAGAAAAACCCAGTACTGTCCGGTTAGGTTCTTGCGTACTGTCAACCGGTGCAGTTTTCAGCGCT
>JAOZRP010000097.1 GCA_029940125.1 bacterium | reverse complement strand
GATAAATATAGTTTTCTCTGTGTCTTTGTGACTCCGTGGGAGATATCTTATTCCCATTGCTAACCGAACATTTATAGATAAAGGAACGTAACCCATGTACCAGACAACAGAAGGCCCGCTGGCCTTTCAAAAAAGAAGCATCAGCGCGGAAATCATCGAACCGGACGGCACGCCGGCCGCGAAACCCGTCGAGATTCGCATTGATCCGGTGAGCGGCCGCAGCTGCCGCATCACCTTTGCCAGGGCCAAAGAAGCCGCCGGGGAGGCAGCCTTCCCGCCGCCTCCGCCCGGGGCAGCTGACACGGCCTCCTGCCCCTTCTGCCGGCCGCAGCTGTTTGAACACACCCCCAAGCTAGTCCCGGATCTGTCACCGACGCCCCGGCTTGAATACGGGGAATCGGTCCTCTTCCCCAACCTCTTTCCCTACGGCCGGTATTCCGCTGTCAGCGTTTTTGACCACCGCCATTTCGTGGAAATCGGCACTGCCTCCCCGGATTCCTACGCCGACTGCTTCATCAACTGCGCCAACTACCTGAAAAGAGTTCAGGAGACCGATCATCAAGCAGTGTACCTGGCCATCACCCAGAACCACCTGCCTTCGGCGGGGGGGTCGCTGATCCATCCCCACCTCCAGGCCCACGCGGACCGGATTCCCGCCAATTTTCCCCGGTTCCTCGAACAGCGCGCGGCGGCTTATTATCAAAAAAACGGCCGCCGGCTCTTTGCCGATTACCTCGCCCACGAACAGGCGGACAAAACCAGGCTGATCGGCCGGACCGGGGACTGGCACTGGCTGGCCGCTTTCGCCCCCGAGGGTTTTTATGAAATCTGGGCGCTCCTGCCCGGCACGGTTTCCCTGCTGGAATTATCTGAAAACCAGTGGCGGGACCTGGCGGCCGGCATTATCAGGGCCCAGAAATTCTACCGCAGCCTGAACCACAACGGCTACAACCTGGGGCTGCTGGCCGTTGAGCGGGAAGACAGCCGACTTGAACTGCGGCTGCGGATGCTGGTCAGGTCTAATTTCGACCAGTGGACCAGGAACGACCACACCGGCTTTGAAGTCATGCTGGGCGATATGGCCACGTTCATCCCCCCGGAACAAACGGCGGCGCTGGCCCGGAAATTCTGGCCGTAAAAACCCGGAGCACACAATCGGAGGAACCGGAGGTTCCCGTTCCCCTACTGGCTGATCGTCACCAGTTTCCGCAGTGCCGGCGGCAGCTGATCGTACGCTTTTTTGCTGTCGATCCGGGGCGGATCAAGGGGCGGCTGCCCGGCCGCTTTGAGAATCCGCAGCCCGCCCTCGGGACTCAAAAGAAAGGCCATAAAAGCCTCGGCCGCTTCCCGGTTGGGGGCATTTTTGACCATCGTCACCCCATAGGTAATCGATTTGCCCCTGATTTCCATAGTGGTTCCCGGTTTTTTGCCGGTCACCCTGACCACGGCCTGCCGGTAGTCAGGATCATGCCGGTAGTCCCCCAGGTTGATGGCCGCCGGCAGTTCCAGGTAGCGCAGGTCGTGCTGGATGGCTACCGACCGGTATTCCCAGGCGTAGTCCATGTTCCCCGTCTGCAGCAGGGAAATCAACTCCACCGACTTCGGCCGAATGTTCTCCTGGGGTCGGTTTTTCAGCAGGCGCTTTGCCAGCCCCGGCTGCCGGTAGTAGGTTTCCGCCAGCTGCAAAACCATCAGTGAACGATAACCGCAGGGGTCGACGTTGGGATCGGCATGGCCCCAGGATACGTCCGGGCGGTCAATGATCTCATACCAGTTGTCCGGGGTAATCTGCCCGGCATGGGCGCTGCTGTCGGTATAGCAAAGAACCATCCGGTTGCTGGCAAACCTGATGTTCCAGGTAGCAAAGTCCGGGATCAACAATTTGTCGATGACCTGGTAATCCGCCGAGGCCATGATGTCGCAGGGCTTTTTCAGCTCGGAGATTTTCCGGGCGCATTTCTGGCTGCCGGCGGCCTCCCGCAGTACGTCGACCTGGGGATAACGGGCTTCAAAAGCCCGTTCGATGGAGGCCATGGGCACCGACAAACTCCCGGCATGAAAAATAACCAGCTTGCCGGCCGGCTGGGCCGCAGCCATAACCGGCAGGACAAGCAGAAAAACCAGGAAACAAACCAGACAACACTTTTTCCTTAATAAAAACATCAAAACCTCCCACAGCAGTTTTTTTTCAACTACTACTACCGTTCAATCAAAACCAATTTTAACGCTCCAGTTTTTCAGCCGCCGCGTCCTGATACAGGGGACGCCCATATTTCTCCACCCCGTGCGTGCGGATAATCTCCTGCCCCGCCCCGGAAGCAACGAAACGGATAAAGGCACGGGCCAGCTTCGCCTGCCTTACCAGGTATTTTTCCGGATTGGGCATCAGGGCATGGTAAACGTTGATCAGCAGCGGATCTCCCTTGAAAAGCGGCACCACATGCTTCAATTTGGACTTTTTCACGTAGTAGGTGCTGTTGTCAGTCATGAAATAACCCTTTTCCCGGTCGGCCCGCAGCAGGGTCGGACCCATGAAGGCGTGAGTGACAACATACCAGGAACCGGCGGGCTGAATCCCGGCCAGGCACCAGATTGCAAGCTCCCGCTTGTTGGTGCCGGAATTGTCTCCCCGGGAAAAGAATTTTGCTTTCGCTTTGGCAATCATGACATAGGCATCCACGGCGGATTTCACTTTGCTGATCCCGGCCGGATCGGCTTTCGGCCCGACAATGAAAAACTGGTTGGCACCCATAAAGGATAGGTAAGTTTAGCCACGTCCCAAATCCACCTTCCGGAGTTTCCCCACGCTCCGGGGCCGAATACCCGTTTGTCTCCGTAGAACATCCGCTGTCTGCCCGCCTTGAGAACCAGAGGCAGGGCAAAGAAATTTTTTACCTCGAGATACGTTTCCCAAAGCTCGCACTGGTCCTCATTGGGATTGTGCTCCATGCCAACCAAACCATTATAAAAGTCGTGGTCATCAAACCCGCCCCATATCCGAGCATCCTGAACCCACAGGGCAAGATGCAGGGTTTCATTCGGACGGTAGTCAAAACCTGTGCGAATCCTGCTGAGCAGAAAACCGTCGGTGGCATCGCCCTTTGGCGGCCGGGGACCGCAGTACTTCAGGTTGAAATTGTTCTGAGATTCATACCGCAGCCTGGTCTCAAGGCCAAACGACAACTTTTGAACTCCAGCTGTCGCGGAAGAGAGTCCCAGGAAGAAAATGATCAACACGATCGCAACACACGCAAACCCCTTCGCCTGCCATTTTTTCACCTTTTTCATGCCATCCCCTTTCAAAAAAAGATGGCGCTACATAGCATGCAACGACACCAAATTCAAGCTAAAAAATAACTCTAAATAACCTTAAATAACTTTAACACCTCAATAGAAGGCTATTTGGAAGTCAAATATGTGCGGATGGGTTGTTGCATACTGTTTCCTGAACAATATGAATCAGCACCATAATAACCATTGACAAAACGGCAGCGTTATTGCATTATAGTGACCATAAAAATGTAATTTCAGGAGGATCGGAATGGATTTTTACCAACATTCAAAAATATTTCTGCGGGAATTGGTAAACCAACACCAGATCATTGATGAAAGCGTCAAGGTTATTTCCACCAGGACCCTTACCCCCGAGGAGGCTATCGGCAATCCGGAATGCAGGGATTTTCCCCTGCTCAAAGGGAAGGAAGTCATGGTAGAAGCGGTGTTCAGGCAGTCAAAAGGGCAGGCTTACACCGACATGCCCGGCGAATTCAGCGGCTCCGTCAGGGAACTGCTCTCCCTTCCCCTGGAGAACAACTTCCAGCGGGCCATGTATGTCGCCGGACTCAATGCCGTCATGCGACACTACGGCCAGGCTTCCGGCACCATCCACTGCCGGGATCAGGAACCCGGCATCTGCGCCTCACAGCTGCCCGGCTACATCAAGCAACATTACGGAAAGCCAAAGATTGCCTTTATCGGTTTTCAGCCCGCCATGATCAAAGAACTCAGGCATTCCTTCGAACTCCGGGTTATTGATCTCGACGAAGACAACGTCGGCAGGGAAAAATTCGGCCAGGCTATTGAGGGAGCTGATAAAACAGCGGAGGTATTGTCCTGGGGAGACATTATCCTGGCCACCGGCTCCACCAGCGTCAACGCCACTGCTGACCGGTTTATTGACCAGAAACCCGTTGTTTTCTACGGGGTAACCATCGCCGGAATGGCTGGAATCAACCGGTTACAGCGATACTGCCCCTGCTCCCACTGATTGGAACAAAATCGATGAAAAAAGTTATCAACATCACCACCGCCAAGCACAACCTGCTCAAAATCATCACCGGGCTGAAAGAAGATATTATTATTACCAGGGATTACCAGCCGGTGGCGGTGCTCTCCCCCGTGGCCCGGAATACCACGCAGAAGAAACCAACCCTGATCGTTTTGGGAGCAAAGCGGTGTGCTCCCCCGGTAAGGACAGAAAGCATTAAAGCTATTAATGAAGCGGCAAAACTGTTCAGCAAAACCATCGTGGTCTACAGCCGGGAAACGGAATCATACCTGAACAAGTTCAAGCATCAAAACCTGCTGGCCATTGAAACGGAGAAAAAAAACCATCCCATCGTTACCTCGCTGAAAGCCGGCATCGCCTGTCTCGATGAAAGCGATCTTTTTTTCATGTTTGCCTTTTTGAACAAACCCATCAAGGCAGCTGTTTTTCAACGGCTCACGGCTGCGATCAGCGAGGCTGGAAAAAAGGAAAAAGGCATCATCATCCCGGTTGCGGGAGGGAAGCCGTCACACCCGCTGATTTTTTCGGTCAAATACAAAGCCAACATCATAAAAATACGCAAGGAGCTTGGCATACCGCACATCATCAAGCGGCACCAGGAAGATATTTTATATGTTGAGCTGGATGTCTGACCAATGAAAAAATTGTTCATCCTTTTACTGCTGTTGCTTGCTTTCTGTGCCTGTTCCCGGAAAACAAACGAAAAGAGCCTGCTGATCATGTGCGGCTCCGCCAACCGGCCTCCCATGCGGGAGATCGCCGATCTTTACGAACGGGAAACGGGCGTCACGGTGCAGCTGCTCTACGGCAGCGGGGGAGGGTTGTTGGCCCAGATTGCGTTGACCAGAAAAGGCGACATCTACCTGCCAGGATCACCTGATTACATTGTCAAGGCCAGGAAAAAGCACCTGATCTTTCCCGAATCAACAAAACGGGTCTGCTATCTCATCCCCGCCATCATTACCCCGAAAGGAAATCCTCGAGGCATTAAAACCCTCCAGGATTTAGGTAAAAGCGGCATCAAAATCGCCATTGGCAATCCGGACACCGTCTGCATGGGATCATACGCCATCGAACTGCTGGAAAAAAACAACCTGCTCAACCAGGTAATGAAAAATGTGGCGGTGTATGGCGGCAGCTGCTCCAAAACCGCCAATCTGGCAGCCCTGAACAAAGTCGATGCCATTATCGGCTGGCGGGTTTTGCATTTCTGGAACCCGGAAACCATGCAGTACATTCCCATAGAAAAGAAATCCCTTACACGAATATCGTATGTTCCCATCAGCATTCCCATCTATGCCCGGGACCGGAAGGAAGCACAAAAATTCATTGATTTTGTCGTCTCGGAGAAAGGGAAAAACATCTACCGGAAACACGGCTACGTGACCGACAAAACCCTGGCCCGCTCATTTGCCGATCAAGCGGTCATCGGCGGGGAATACTCCCTGCCGGCGGCATATTTTCAGCTTGTCCGGCAACACCAGCCGCAACCAGACAACCAGAGATAAAACCGACTGTCCATGAGCAGCAAAGTCTTTCCGCTAACGATAAAAACCCTGACCTGGATATTAATAGCCATCCTGGCTCTTTTCCTTGCCGCCCTGATCAGGGAATTCTTCATTTCCCAATCGATCCGGCCGCTGCGCGTGGATGAAATCTGGTTCGCCATCCGCCTGTCGCTGCTGACCGCCACCATCTCGTCGGCAGGCGCCGTTATGGCAGCCATCCCCATTGCCTATTACCTGACCCGGTACCGCTTCCGCTTCCAGGACCTCATCGACACCTTCCTGGACCTGCCGCTGGTCCTGTCGCCCATCGCCCTCGGGGCCATGGTGCTTATTTTTCTCAATACCGGCCTGGGCAAAATGATTGAAAACATGGCGGGCGGCATTGTCTTCGGATTCAAAGGCATCATCGTCGCCCAGTTCTTCGTCATCATCGGCCTGGGCATCCGACAGGTAAAACTGGCCTTTGACGCCATTGACCCGGAATTTGAAAACATCGCCCGAACCCTGGGCTGCAGCCAATACCAGGCCTTCCGCAAAGTCACCCTGCCGCTGGCCGCCCGGGGCATCCTGTCGGCCTTTCTGCTGGTCTGGGCGCGGGCGGTGGGCGAATTCGGCGCCACCATCACCATCGCCGGGGCCACCACCATGAAAACCGAAACCATCCCCACGGCCATTTTCCTCAGTTTCGAGTCGGCCGACATGCACAACGCCGCCGTTTTCATCCTCATTCTGGTGGCGGTTTCCCTGATTATGCTCTACGGCACCAGGAAGTTGGCCGCATGAGCCTCGAAATAAAAGACCTCTCCTGCGCCGTCGACCGGTTCCGGCTGACGGAAATCAATCTGACCGTAAAGGATAAAAGCTACTTTATTCTCCTGGGACCGACCGGAGCCGGCAAGTCCACCCTGCTGAAATGCATTCTGGGCATCAACCGCTCCCAAACCGGCACGATCATCCTTGACGGCAGAGACATTACCCAGGCGGCGGTGGAAGAAAGAAACATCGGCTACCTGCCCCAGAACTGCGCCCTTTTCCCTCATCTGGATGTCCGGGGAAACATCAGTTTCGGCATGCGCATTAACAACGATTCGGAAATGACCATCAGAAAAAACACCGCCAGACTGCTCTCCCTATTTAAAATCGAGCACTTGGTAAAACGCAACCCGAAAAACCTGTCCGGCGGGGAAAAACAGAAAGTCGCCCTGGCCCGGGCGCTGGGCACCAGGCCGGCGCTGCTTCTGCTGGACGAACCTTTTTCCGCCGTTGACGAGGGCAGCCGGCGCAGCCTCTGGTTTGAATTGAAAAACGTCTTCCAGGAAATCAACGTACCCGTCATTCACGTAACCCACAACTTCGATGAAGCCTACACCATGGGAGAACGGATCGGCGTGATGGCCGACGGCAGGCTGCAGCAGGTCGCCGACGCCCGGACTCTTTTTGAGCGGCCGGCAACCAGGGAAGTAGCCCGCTTTCTTCACTACCGAAATTTCTTTTCCGGCCCGGTGAGCCGGCAGGGCAACGACCGCTACCGCCTTGACTGCCGGGGACTCACTATCATTTTCAGCAGCCAACGCCAACTTTCCGGCACCGTCACCTTGTGCATCCGCCCCCAGGACATCAAGATCATCAACCCCAACTACCCGATCAAGGCCGAGCTGGCGGAAAACGTCTACGACGCCGCCATTCAGAATGTCATCCTCTACCCGGAAAGCGCCGTCCTTTTTGTCACGGTCGATGGCAGCACCAGCGACGACTACGATTTCGAATTGAAATTTCCCCTCTATATTTTCAAGAGATACCAGCTTCACGAACACAAGCGGATTCAGGTAGCGCTCTGGCAGCCCAGCATTATCATCCTTGACGACTGAGGCGGCAAAACGAAAGGCTTTCTTGAAAAAAATATTGACACTTCAATGCTAATTGTGTATTTTGCCAAATATAG
>JAOZRP010000426.1 GCA_029940125.1 bacterium | reverse complement strand
TGCTTCCAGCGAATGTCCAATCTCTCACCCATCATCACCGCTCCACAGCCTCAATGTCAACCTTCCCCACATGGGGGGGGGCAGATCTTGCAATCACGCAACCTATCCGGGGTCAGGCTTTCATTATTGCTTATTTCCGTTAGAATTCCCATCGTAAAAGAGCCGGCAGCGAATTCCGGAGATGCCTTACTTGATTATTTTTCAATTGCCGGGAATTACTTCCCATTCAAAATCGGTGATGTTTTTCTCCCGCGAGTCGAAGCTGATGCCGACAAGGTAGACGGTGCGGCCGGGGGCCTGGTATTTTTCGTGGTATTTCCTGGCCTTGATCTGCTCCAGGGCCTTGCCCGGCTGGTCGACCTTGAATTCGATGATGTAGACCTTGTCGGGAAGCTGGATGGTCAGGTCAACCCTTCCCTTGCTGGTAACATCCTCGGCGATGAACGGGAGACCGAGAGAGGCCAGGTAGGCGTAAATCACCGAGGCGTAATAGCCCTCGTACTTCTCGATGATCTGGTTGGCGTAGTTCTGGTAGGGAATCCCGGCAAAGAGGCTGGTCAGGCTCTGCCGAAAGGCCGGGAGATCGGCATCAGCAAGGATCCTGTAAAACTCCCGCTTGTGGGAACGCAGCTCCCGGGATTGACTGGTAAGATATTGAATAAAAAGATTATTTAAGGAAATCTGGATCTCTTTGTTGGGAACTTTAAGGTGATATTCAATGCCGTCAATCGCGGCCTGTTTTGATTTGAAAGTCAGGTAGCCGGTCTGCCAGAGCAGGGCGACGAGATCGATGTGGTCGACGTCGAAGGAATCGAGAATGATGTCATCGGCGATGTAGTTTTCCAGCTCCGGGAGGTAGCGGCGCTGCTCCTTGAGGAGATCAATCAGGAAGCTGGGGTTGCCGGTGCTCCACCAGTAGGGCCGGTACTCCCTGTTTTTTGAAAAGAAGAGCAGGATATCAAAGGGATTGTAGACCGGTTCGCCGAAATAGTTGTAGCCGTTGTACCACTCCTTGAGTTTTTCCGTATCCACCCCGGCCAGGTAGTCACCGAAATTCTCTTCGACCTCGGCGTGGGTGTAGCCGCAGATGGTGGCATACCTTTCGTCGATGGTGATATCTTCCAGGTTGTTCAGGCCGCTGAAGAGGTTCATCTTGGCGAATTTGGACACCCCGGTGATCATCACGAAGCGGATATATTCATCCAGGTCCTTGATGGTGCTGTAAAAACCTTTCAGCTTGTCCCGGTTGCGGCGAGCAACCTCGCGATCGGTGATATGGTCGAGGACGGGCTTGTCGTATTCGTCGATAAGAATGACGACTTTTTGTTGGTATTTTCGGGAGGCTTTTTTGATCAGGTTATGAAACAGGGTGATGTTGTCCGTTTCGCCGGCGTCAGGTTCCAAACCGAGCCGTTCCCGGTTGTCCCACATAACGCGGGTCAGCTGCCGCTCGAAATGAAGCCCGGTGTCGTAGGTGCCGCTGCCGAAGCTGATCTGGATAACCGGGTGGCGGGTTTCCCAGTCCCATTTGTCCTCGATGAACAAGCCCCGGAAAAGCGGTCGGTTGGCGGCGAACAGCTCCGCCAGGGTGCTTAAAAGGACGCTCTTGCCAAAGCGGCGCGGGCGGCTGAGAAAATAGTATTTGCCAGACTTGGCCAGGGTGCCGATGACCTCGGTTTTATCCACGTAAATATTGTTCTCGGCCGGGTCAACCAGTTCCGAAAAAGTCTGAATGCCGATAGGTAGTTTTTTCAAGTCGGAAGACATATTTTTCAGGTACCTGATTTTGTGGAAGCTGTCAATGGTTACGGTCGTTAAATAAGGGGGCAGAAAAATCCCGGACAAAATTCCGGGGACAGCATATTTATCTTGGGTATTGGGCAAACGGTGTCATGGAGACAAGAGTGGCTCTTTACCGTTCAACGGATAAAAATCAACCTTGTGTCCTCTTGCTAAAACGAGTCCCACGGGTTCAGCCAGCAATTTTCGCATACCAGCTGATCGCTTGGGGCCTCGACACAAACAAATACCTCGTTCACGCAAGGTCCTCCAGTTCATCCGTTCGCACAAGAAACTTATAATCTGAAGAACG
>JAOZRP010000425.1 GCA_029940125.1 bacterium | reverse complement strand
TGTTTCCCGATATCTGGTGGGATGAAGATGTGAAAGCAGTGCAAGCAGCATTGACCACCGTGCTGAAGGCTGAAGGTGAAGATGATCCCCATCCGGTACTCTTTATTGCTGCCCACTATTTTTCTGATAGTCATGGTATCAAGCCGGCCGAAAAGGCTCTGGGTTCCAAAACCTGCAACGACTGCCATGGAGATTCGGCTACTTCGGCTGGGGCGCACCGGGTTACTGACCGCAATATTATGTTTATGCCCTGGTCGCCACCCTGGTTCCGGGATGAAAACCGCTTCATGCGCTATAATCGGGAAACCGGCCAGATGGAGATGGCTAATCCCGATGGGCTTTTCTTGGTTGATGGAGAGATTGATTATGTTAAACCCATGGAAGCCAATGGCCTGCGTTTTATCGGCGCCAAAGCTGACGAGGTTCTTGAACTGAGCCACCATCATGCCGAGGAACTTTTCAAGATGGCTGGTGAAGGAACGCTTTTAGGGGAAGAAATTAGTGAAATCGAACCTGGAAGCTTAACACCAGTTGAAGCCCAGACCACGTATGTACGCCAGGTTGTTAATGGGCCATGGATGGATAAACAATACTTTTATATTCCGGAGCATAGAAAGCCGGAGTTGCAGGCTTGCGGCTTTGCTCCCGCGAAAGAGGAAGTCTATCTCAATGGTCGCGGCTTTGCCCAGGCATATATGCTCAAATATGAGTACGAAGGCGAGTCGGATGGCGCCGAAGAGCCGGCAACCATCATCAGATTGCCGTTTACGGGTGCGCGTGTAGAAATCTGGGCGAAGGAAGCACATGATAAATATTTCAACCTTGATTACGAAGCTGAAGTGGTTGGGTATCAAGGTGCTTATGTCTTGGTTAAAGTGTATCATCCCGGCGAATATGTTGCCGTGGAGCAGGGTGCCGGAGGAGGGAGTTCTTTGTTGGATAGCTTGTGGGGAGCTTATATGAAATAAGCTTTTGAGGCTGGCTTCCTTGCAGCAGTACGGGGCTGCTTCCCTTGGGGGGAGCAGCCCTTTTTTATGGGATTTCATCCAAATCCGAAATGCAAATGGAATAAACTCAAAATACCTGATAAAAACACTTGATTTTAGGCCATGGTCCAAGAATTGTATTGTTTATAAAGAATTGGAAAATTGACCGGGAGTAGAAGATGACCAGACTGACAATTGGCAAACTGGCACAGGACGCTGAAGTTCCCACCGACACCATACCGATTTTACGAGCGCTGCGGTTTGCTGCCGCTTCCGGACAGAACGGAGTCAAATTACCGCTTATACCCGGAAAAAAGTGTTCTGCGATTGAAGTTTATCAAAAGGGTCAAGGCGGGCTTGGCGCCCGCAACCCAAATCAGGGTCAGGATGTTCCGGCATGGCTCTCGCTCATTCTCGCGGCACATCGTGTGCCGCTCCGAGGCGTCCGCCGCGAATCACATCGTGTGATTCGTTCGGCGGCCAATACCGCTATGAGCCAAGCCCGAACATCCTGAATGTACTGTGGTCCCCAAAAACTGGACAATGTGTTAAGCTCTGAATCACCCGAACTGAAAGGAGTGGATCATGAGCAACAAAAGGAAACAGTATAGTCCTGAATTCAAAGCCAAAGTGGCTTTGGCGGCGATTAAAAATGAAGAAACGATAGCCGAGTTGGCCAGACGTTTCGCAGTGCACTACGGTGGTCCCCAAAAATTGGACAATGTGCTAAGCTCTGAATCACCCAAACTGAAAGGAGTGAATCATGAGCAACAAAAGAAAACAGTATAGTCCTGAATTCAAAGCCAAAGTGGCTTTGGCAGCAATTAAAAATGAAGAAACGATTGCCGAGTTGGCCAGACGTTTTTCAGTGCACCCCACGATGATCAATAACTGGAAGAAAGCATTATTGAACGGGGCAGTTGATGTTTTTGACAAAGGCCATAAATCCCATAAACAGACAGAAGCCAAGGTTGATGAATTATACCGTCAGATTGGCCAGCTGAAGGTGGAGCGGGATTTTTTAGCCAAAGGGCTCAGTCGTTAAAACGCGATCAACGCCGGGAGATGCTGCAAAAAGAGCATCCCAGGCTGAGCCTGTCTCGACA
>JAOZRP010000096.1 GCA_029940125.1 bacterium | reverse complement strand
TTTTCGTCAATGCTGCCGGCCGCGCTTTCAGCAGCTGACGGCATTCCCTCGTCAACCAGCCTTTCCAGGGTCCTTTTCAACTTCTCAATACCTGTCCCCGTGGTTGAGGAAACGGCCATCAGCCGCCGCCTTCCCGATTTGCTGATTTCCGGAGACAGGGCGGCAAGCAGTTCTTCGACCCGCTGGGCCGGCAAGGTATCCGTCTGGGAAAGAAGAACCAGCTTGACCCGTTCCGTCAACCGGGGATTGTAAGCCTTCAGCTCTCCCATCACCGTCCGATAATCATGGAGCAGCAGGGCGGGATCGTCACGGTCCCTGACCGAAACAAGCAGAACAATCACGTTTGTCCGTTCCACATGTTTCAGAAACCGGATCCCCAGACCGCTGCCCCGGTGGGCGTTTTCAATCAGCCCGGGAATGTCGGCAAGAACCAGGCGCCGGTAGTCGTCCCCAGCCATAATTCCCAGATTGGGATTCAACGTCGTAAAAGGATAGCCGGCAACCTTGGGCCGGGCGGCGGAAAGCACCGAAATAAGGGTTGATTTCCCGGCATTGGGCAGCCCCACCAGGCCAACCTGGGCAATGACTTTCAAAATCAGACGCAGTTTACGCCGCTCCCCGGCCTCACCCGGCTGGGCAAAGCGAGGCGCCCGCATGGTGGAAGAAACAAAATGGGCGTTGCCTTTTCCGCCCCGACCGCCGGCGGCCAGCAGCAGCTTCTGCCCGTCCTCCAGGATCTCCCCAAGAAACAACCGTTCATCGTCATCGGTCAGTTCCCAGGCCTCCGTTCCCAGGGGAACGGCAATCTCCAGATCCGGGGAGGCGGCGCCATTTTTACGCTTCCCGGCACCGTTGCCGCCCTTTTTTACCCGGAAAGTGCGCTGGTGCAGCAGGTCAAGCAGGGTATTCTTCTGGGCGTCGCCAACCAGCAGCACGTCTCCACCCTTGCCGCCGTTGCCGCCGTCGGGACCTCCCCTGGGAACAAATTTCTCCCGGCGGAAACTGACGCAGCCGTTGCCGCCGTCACCGGCAAACACCTCAATTGTCGCCTCGTCGATGAATCTCATCCCGTCATCTCCCAAAAAAAATGAGCCCCGCAAGAGGGCTCACTTTGCTTCTACCACTGTAGCGATACAAAACTTTACGCTGGAACCGCCGAGGGATACACGCTGACTTTTTTCCTTTTTTTATCCAAACGCTCATACTTGACTATCCCGTCAGTCAAGGCAAACAAAGTGTCGTCCTTGCCGCGGCCAACGTTGTTGCCCGGATGGATCCTGGTACCACGCTGCCGCACCAGGATGCAGCCGGCCGGAACTTCCTGACCGGCAAAGCGCTTGACGCCCAACCGCTTGCTGACACTGTCGCGTCCATTACTGGTGCTGCCACCACCTTTTTTATGAGCCATTTCAACTTCCCCTTATCTCAAAAAATCCCGTACATTCAAAAAAAATTAATAAATACGGAAAAAATTTTACCACTTACATCGAAATTTCCCCGATTTTCACCTCGGTAACAAACTGCCGATGACCCCGCATTTTCCGATAACCCTTGCGCCGCTTTGATTTAAACACCAGGATTTTCCGATCACGCTTCTGGGTTACAATTTCACCGACAACCCGGGCATTCTCTATACGGGGGTTGCCCACCGTTAGTTTACCTTCGTCAACGATGGCCAGAACTTCGGAAAATTCCACTGCATCGCCGGCATTCCCGTCAAGCTTCTCCACCTGCACAACATCCCCGGGAGTCACCCGGTATTGCTTTCCGCCCGTTTTAACCACGGCATACATGAACATCACTCTCCTTAGATAGAATCAACGCTTCAGATAGCTTCCATATCTTGCGAGGTGTCGTTTATAAGGGATTCCGCAACGGATGTCAAGCAGTTTTCTCCATCCTCACTGCGGCAATAAACCCGGTATACGGTCAAGATGTTCACCAGCCAGGCCAACGCCGGAACTGAATGGCAGATCCAGGTTTATCACCATACCGACCGAGTAGTCAGGAAACACCCGGACAACCATGACATCAGCATACTTGTCCGTATATACCTCGGTGGACGGATTGCGCCAGAAATCATTGTCCTGATCAAACGCGGCAAACACACTGCCGTTTTCCATCCCGGCACTGCTTCCCTGGTCCAGAATCACAAAGGAACCAAAATCCGCCAACTGACGCTCTTTCTCAATGGCCAGGACATTGACCTTGAGGGAATCGGGGCCCGCCTGGGGCTGAACCTTCTCCGGAAAAGCCTGAAAAGGCACCAACCGATCACCGGAGCCCACCGGCACCTGCACACACAACAATTTCCCCAAGGGATTGCCGTCGGCATCAACCTGCCCAATCTCAGCAATGGCAATTTCCTGGTACAACCGATACTTTTTCCCATGCAGAGAAACCTTGTCAAGGTAACGCAGGACCTTAACCCGGGCGCCGGCACTGGAATCTTCAGGCTGCCCATGGTAAAAGAACCGGTCTCCGTCCACCAGCCAGTCATTTTCTCCAACCCCTCCGGTTACCTGTGGAAAATTGTCGGTATGAAGGGCAAAAAGCACCGGACCAAAATTGTTTTTCTGGGGGATTTTAATCATCCGGGGAGCCGGTTCCTGTACTTTGACAACGGGTTTCGGTTTGTCGACCGGCTTTGCTGGCGGGGCTTTCTTTTCCCGGGGAAAAACAATCAGCTTGTTTCCGGGATATATCCAGTGCGGATCCATGATTTCGGGGTTGTTCCGCCACAAATCAGGCCATTGCCAGGGAGTCAGGTAAAAATGCTCGGACAAGTCCCAGAGCGTGTCCCCCTTTTTAATGATGTATACTTCCCCGTTTCCATCCTGCTGAACCTTGCTGATCACTGAATCTATGGGATCATCAGCTTTGGCAGCCACCCGGCCCACCGGAAACAGACTGACCATGAAAAAACCGGCCAGCAGCAGCATCTTGACTATCTTCATCATCGGCTCCCTTCTGTTTTTGCTCGCGGCGGCCAGGAAGCAAGCTACAATCCCTTCAATTTTTCCCTGGCGATTGCCGCACTATTACTATCTGGAAACTGTTCAATTAATTGCTGATAAAATTCCTTTGCCTTTCCATCAAAACCAATGGCCTGATACGACATGCCAATCTTCAGCAGGCTGCCCGGCGCTTTCTTGCTTTTGGGATAATCAGCCAGCACGCGCTTGAATTCGGTAATGGCCTGGGCGAATTCGGACAGCGAGTAATAATTCTCACCGAGCCAGTAGCGGGCATTGCTGATCATCTCATGCTTTGGATAAGCATGGATAAACGCATGAAAGAGATCAATGGATTTTTCAAAGCTGCCATTTTTATAATAACCAAACGCCTGCTGGTAGGTCATCATGGCCTTGCCGGCAGGTGCAGCCTGCGACTTTTTCTCGGCCTTCTTTTTAGCGGCGGCAACGGCGGCACTTTTTGCCTTTCGATGCATGGATTTCAACCCATCCGTCAACCGCACCACCTGCTGGCTGTTTTTCAACGCCAGGTCCCGAATACCTTCAACTTTCAGCTGCAGGTCCTGCAGCCGGGTCTCCAGTTCCTGCTGTTTCCGTTCCTGATCCTGCAACTGTTGTTCCAAAGCCGAAACTTTGTTTTGCAATTTCTGTACCTCGGGACGTTCGTCCAGCGGCATTTTGCAGGAGGCCCAGAAGCACAGGCTGCCACAGACCAGAATTACCAATAAACGCTGCTTCATTTTCACCCTCTTCTCCGGAAAAGGTTCATCCCCGTCATCAGGATTTTTCCACCTGTCGCCAGTCAGCCAGAAACCGCTCAATGCCGATATCGGTAAGCGGGTGCTTGGCCAGCTGCATCATGACCTTAAACGGGATGGTAGCCACATCGGCCCCGATTTCCGCCGCGGCCAGAACATGCTGCGGGTGGCGAATGCTGGCAACGATGATTTTGGTCCGGTAACCGTAATTGTCAAATATCAGGGCGATCCTTTGAACCAGGTCCATGCCGTCCGTGGCGATGTCATCCAGCCGACCGACAAAGGGGCTGACATACGACGCCCCGGCTTTAGCCGCCAGCAGGGCCTGCAGGGGTGAAAAGATCAACGTCACATTGGTCTTTATTCCCTTATCGGCAAGAACCTTGACTGCCTTTAGCCCTTCTGCAGTCATTGGTATTTTAATGACAATATTGTCACCCAAACCAACCAGTTTTTCCGCTTCCGCAATCATTCCTTCAGCTTCGAGGGATATAACTTCGGCGCTGATGGGGCCTGGAACCAATTTGCTTATTTCCGTAATCATTTCAATAAAATCACGGCCTTCCCTGGCCACCAGGCTGGGATTGGTGGTTACCCCGTCAACCAGGCCGTAGTCACTGGCCTGTTTAATCTCCTCCAGGTTTGCCGTATCAATAAAAAATTCCATCATTTCCTCCCCAATATTTTTTTGGCGTTGTTTTTCGGGCAGATACCCGCATGAAAAGTTATTTGGCTTCCATCCGCAAACCGCTGTTTCCGGATAAATACCGGTTAAAAAACTTATTTTTTACCAGGATGTCCACAGGCAGCGTTAGAGCAACGACTCCGATCCTGAACGTACAGCTCCGTTCAAGTGACAAAAGCAGGAATCACAATCCTGACAATTAAAGATCCCGCAAAACAATTTCAGCCACCGGATACTCCTCCACTCCACCATTTTCACGGTACCGCGCCAACAGCGCGGCAATATCGCATCCCATCTCGGGATGGATGAAGCGCGGCGCGATTTCGGCAAGAGGATAGAGAACAAAACCCCGCTCGGCGATGGCCGGATGGGGAACTGTCAGATCATGTTGATGTACAATGAGATGATGATAGAAAAGGATGTCAAGGTCGATGGTTCTTGGACCCCAGCGAACCGTTCTGACCCGCCCCAGCGAATCCTCGATGGCCAGCAGGGATTTCAGCAGATCAACGGGGGAAAGAACCGTTTCCAACTCGCAGGCGCCGTTGAGAAAATTCCCCTGATCAACATAACCTACCGGGGCGGTTTCATAAAGAGACGAAATCCTGGTAACACGTGTTTCCGGGAGAGCGTGAACCAGTGCCAGGGCCTTTTCAATCTGTCCATAACGATCACCGAGATTGCCACCGAAACCAAGGAACACTGCCAATGATCACTACCCGTTGGAAGAATCAGATTTTTCCCGGGGTTCAGAACCCTTGTCACCGGCTTCTGGAGTGACGTCAATTTCATCCGGTTTTTCAGTGGATGCCTTTTTGAAATTGCGGATCCCCTTCCCCAGGGCGCCGCCGATTTCCGGCAGCTTGCCGGTCCCGAAAATTATCAGGATGATAACCAGAATAATGATTAACTCAGGCATACCGATACCAAACATGATCACGACTCCTATTAACAGACAAGCCACAAGGCTGGACAGAAAATTGGCGGAAGTGTATGGGAATCGAACCCACCTTTCTGGGTACTAGCCAGAAACACTGGATTTGAAGTCCAGGCCGCCCACCAGTGACGGAGACACTTCCCCACCTGACATCTGCAGTCGTAATAACAGTATTTCCGCCACAAGTCAATGGAATCGGGGCTCGGTTCCGCAATTTGACCACGGACATCTCCCGTCACCGCCAGCCGGTCAAACGGCGCCGTCTTCCCCCTTTTAATCCATTGATAATTTCAATAGCTTCAATCACTTCAATAATTATATTCTATTTGCAATAACAATATTTCCCGTATAATCTTAGTTCAATGGTGCTCACCCGGAATCGGTAGTTTCCGGATGAAAACCGGCACTTTGGGAAACATGAACAGCACCGCAAAAAAGTCAGCAGGATACGACCATGAAAATACAGAGCATCAACCTGGACGTCCGGGGAAAGGCCTGTCCCCAGCCGGTCATTGAAACCAAGAAAGCCCTTGATCAGCTGGAAGAAGGAATCATAACCGTCCTGCTGGACGCTGAACCTTCCGCCGTCAACGTCACGCGCTTTGCCGGCAGCCAGGGCTGCATTGTCAACCGCAGTGAAGATGAATCGGGAAACATTCGGCTGGAAATTATCAAGGGCTTTACCTGCGAGCTGCCGCCCCCCGGAACCGAGGCTGAACCGATCCCGGCCAAAAGCCCGGCCGCCGGCAACCGGCTGGTGGTCTATATCAACGACCGCTTCATGGGAAAAGGGGATGATCGGCTGGGGGAAATCCTGATGAAAGCCTTCCTGAAAACCCTGCTGGAACTCGACGTCCGACCGCGGCAGCTGATTTTTGTCAACAACGGCGTTTACCTGACCACCAGCGGCTCGGCAGAGCTTGAAACCATCAGAACCCTTGAGCGGGAAGGCACCGTCATTTTGTCCTGCGGCACCTGCCTGGATTTTTACCACCTGAAAGACAAGCTGGAAGTAGGCCAGATGTCCAACATGTTTGAAATCGCTTCCCTGCTGCTGGAAGCTGACCGGGTGGTTACCCCATGATCTACCTGGACAACGCCGCTACCTCCTTTCCCAAGCCACCCGAGGTCCTGGCGGCAATGACCGCCTACGCCACCACCATCGGCGCCAGTCCCGGCCGCTCCGGCCACCGGCCGGCCGCCGATGCCGGCCGCCTGGTCTTTCAGGCCCGGGAACAGGCGGCGGCACTTTTCAAGGTCAGCGATTCCAGCCGCATCATCTTCACCAAAAACGTTACCGAAGCCCTGAACCTGGCCATCATGGGCCTGGCGCAGCCGGGAGACCGGGTGCTGGTCTCGGCCATGGAACACAACGCAGTCATGCGTCCCCTGCGCCACCTGGAGCAGAAAGGCCGGATCACCCTCAACATCATTCCCTCATCGCCAGCCGGGGAACCGGACCTTGACCAGCTTCGGCACCGGCTCCGGCGGCATTCATTCCAGCTGGCGGTATTGAACCACGGCTCCAACGTCACCGGCGGCATCCTGCCGCTGGACCAAATCATTCCCCTGCTGAAGGACGAGGGACTGACGGTCGTCGTGGACGGGGCCCAGACCGCCGGGGCCGTTCCCGTTGACTTCACGGCGCTGGACTGCGATATTTTCTGCTTTACCGGCCACAAGAGCCTGCTGGGACCGCAGGGAACGGGCGGGATGATCCTGAAAAAAGGGATAATGCCCGAGCCCCTGATGCGGGGCGGCACCGGCAGTCGTTCGGAAGCGGAATTTCAGCCGGAATTTTTACCCGACTACTACGAAAGCGGCACCCCGAACACCATCGGCCTGGCCGGCCTGGGCGCCGCGCTGGCTTTTGTCAACCAGACGACGACAGCTGAAATTCATCGACATGAACGAAAACTGGCGCTGATCCTCCGTCAGGGCCTGTCAACCATTCCCGGCCTCCAGCTCTTCGGCCCGGCGCCGGAACAGGATCACCTGCCGGTCATCTCCTTCACCATGGAAAAGCTGACCCCCTCGGAAATTGGCTTCCACCTGGACCGGCGGCATGAGATCATGGTCCGGGTCGGCCTTCACTGCGCCCCTCTGGCCCATAAAACCATCGGCAGCTTTCCCCGGGGAACCGTCCGCCTGGCGCCGGGATTCTTCAATACTTTTCAGGAAATGGAAACCGTGCTCGAGGCCATCGGCAGCCTCGCCGCCCGCCGCCCCGCATAGGATAGGGATGAAAACCATGGAAGATCCGCACAGCTACCTGCTTTTCGACTCCATCCATTACGTCATGAAAGCGGAAGAACGGCTGAAAAAGGCAGGCATTGTCATCGACCTGGTCCCGGTTCCGAAGGAAATCAGCTCCGACTGCGGCATGTGCATC
>JAOZRP010000424.1 GCA_029940125.1 bacterium | reverse complement strand
GCAATCGAGCGCCAAAAGCGCTGAAAACTGCACCGGCTGACAGTACGCAAGAACCGAACCGGACAGTGCTGGAAGAAAATAGGAAAATCGGGGACAGACCCCGATTTTACCGATTTTAAAGGAGGGGACGATGACGTGGAAAAAGTTATGGTCTGATTTTATCCGAAAAAGCGTTCATATTGATCATGGCTTCCAATCCAAAACCATGTCACTGTTTCATTGTCCAGTATGCCTAAGGCTCTGTACCCAAGAGATATTCGGACGGCCCAGATATTTTCTGATTTGTTGATGCATTTGAAACGTAATGATGGATGGAATGGGTTTTTTGCCCAGAGTTGGTATGCCTTTTTTACCTGATCCCTAGTGTTTTGATTAAGCTGGTGATAATTGTTCCAGAATGACGGTAATGTTGCTGAATTCATAGCTCGTTGGGATCAAGTGGAGTTGATTTTCCCTCAGCAATTAATTTCCGTGCTTCCCGGGCGGCAACAACCAGTTTGCTCTGCGAATGTGCAAAGGATTCATTCCACTGCATGTCTTCCCGGATATCTTCAATGTATTCCCGTAGATGTTCGAGAGCTCGTTCCTGAAGTCCTTCAGGAAGTGTTTCTAACATTTTCACCATTGTTACCGTGGCTGTGGATGGCATTCTTATACTCCTTGTGCTCTTTGTGTTTCAAAAATCTCTACGTACCTCAATATAACTTATTGTAATTGATAAGTAAAGGTCTTCACTTTTGTCTGGGACGTGAAAAATCGGGGTCTGTCCCCGATTTTTTTTCTTGCCGTTTGGGTTTGTATCGTCTATAATGCAGTCAAAATGAATTATAGACGATATAGGGAGGGGCGTACATGTACTTGCCGAGAACCCTGGAAGTTTTTTTTGCCCAAGCGACAGAACATTTTCCCGTTTTGCTGCTCTCCGGTCCTCGGCAGGTAGGTAAAACCACCCTGCTTCAACACCTGCGGGGCGAGGAGAGAGAATATGTAACTCTTGATGATCCCCTGCTGCGCCAGATGGCCAAGGATGAGCCGGCGTTGTTTCTGCAGCGTTTTCCGGCTCCGGTGCTTATCGACGAAATCCAGTATGCCCCCGAACTCCTTCCCCACATCAAAATAGCGGTTGACCGGCAGCGGGAAGCCGGGATGTTCTGGTTAACAGGGTCGCAGCAGTTTCACTTGATGAAGGGCGTGACGGAATCCCTTGCCGGTCGGGTTGGAGTGGTTCACTTGCTGGGGTTGTCGCACCGGGAAATTGCGGCTCCCGGTGAGCACTTTCCGCCCTTTTTACCCACGCATGAAAATCTGTTGAAACGATTGGAGGGGGTCGAAAGTCCGGATCTTAGAACCGTTTACCAGCGGATCTGGCGCGGTTCGTTTCCGGCTCTGGTTTTGCAGCCCTCAATGGATCGTGATCTTTTTTATGGTTCTTATGTGCAAACATACCTGCAGAGGGATGTGCGCGACTTGGCCAACGTTGGCAATGAACTTTCTTTTTTGCGCTTTTTGCGGGCTGCCGCCGCCCGTACCGGCCAACTGCTCAATCTGGCGGAGATGGCCCGGGACGCGGATGTTTCACCGAATACCGCCAAGCATTGGTTGTCAATCCTGCAGGCTTCAGAGCTGGTTTATCTGCTTGAGCCTTATTTCAGCAATGTCACCAAAAGATTGGTGAAGCGGCCGAAACTTTATTTTTTGGATACGGGGCTGGGGGCTTATCTGACTGAATGGTCGAGCCCGGAAACCCTGGAAGCCGGGGCAATGTCAGGGGCGATGTTGGAAACCTGGATAGTAAGTGAAATTCTAAAAAGCTATTGGCATAATGGCCGCCGGGCGCCGTTGTATTTTTATCGGGATAAAGATCAAAAGGAAGTTGATCTGCTGATTGTGAAAGACAATGTTGTCTATCCGCTTGAATGCAAAAAAAGTGCAGCGCCAGACCGGAGAAATGTGAAGCATTTTTCGCTGTTGGAAAAATTATCGCCGTCGATCGGGCCGGGAGGGGTTGTTTGCCTTGTCGACCGGCTGCTGCCGATTAATGAAAAATATCAACTGATTCCTTTGTCGACGTTGTAGGAAAATGAAGAAAAATCGGG
>JAOZRP010000095.1 GCA_029940125.1 bacterium | reverse complement strand
TTTGCTGACAGCTGACTGATGACCGCTGAAAAGGCTCAGCGGAAATGGATATTTCAGGACGAACATCAACCAGGAAACAGATCGCCGCATCATGAATGAATCAAGCAATATCCTGAAAACGCTGGAAGAGTTTTTTTCGCAGGCCGATGCGAAAAGCCTTCGTCAGCGGCTGGAAACGCCAGCACCGGACGACCCCTACTATTCTTTATGCCTTCAGATCAATGAATTCCTCGAGCGGCTGGCAGCCGCGTCCGGCGGCAGCAATTACGAGAATCCCCTGTTAGCGGCAATTCTTGAAAACGCTCCTTACGGAATCATTACCATTGACACCCAGGGAACCATTGAATTCAGCAACAAGCTGGCTGATTTTCTGCTGGATCAGTCAGACACTACCCTGGCCGGACGATCGTTTCTTGAGATACTTTTACTCAAAAAAGCCGACACCAGAAAGCTCAACCTGCTCCTTCAGGAAGAATCGACGCTGCGGCCGCAGCGAATTACCCTCACCTTCTCGGACCAGCAGGACGCCATTACCCTTTCCTTTACCCTGATACCATACCGGAGCAGCAGCAACGATCAGCGACGAATTGTCGTTTTCATCGAGGATTTAACCGGAAAAGCCACTCTTTCAGACGCCATCAATTTCTACACCGAAAACCTGGAGTCGATGGTTAAACAAAAGACCAAGGAAATTCAAGCCATGCAGGCCAAGATGATTGAAGCTGAACGGGCTGCGGCCATGATCAGCACGGCGGGCGGCATCGCCCATGAATTGAGGCAGCCGTTAACAGCCATTATCGCAGCAGCTGAACTACTAGCAGACAACAACACGACTATGGACAGCCACCAGGAAAGAAAGATCAACATGATTCACCAGCAGTCTCTGCGAATGGCGGACATTATTAAGAAAATGGAGAAGCTGGTTTCCTATCAAACCAGGGAATATGTTACCGGCACAAAAATTCTCGACATCGACGAATCCAGCCGGGAGGATTCATAGCAGGCCAACGACTGGAGCCGGTCTCGGCTCGATAAAAAGATAAAAAAAGACCGGGATTCAACCACCCCGGTCTTTTTTCACCACATCCCGCCGGGAACCCGTCCCGGCACTATCTACGCTCAGGAAAAACCACTTTTGGAAATACAGGACCCGGTCGAGAAGGAACCGTGGGAAACGGCGCAAGCCGCCACTTTCTTCACCGGTTTCGCCGCCCCACAGCGGGGACAGGTCAGGGATTCCCCCCCTTCTCCCACTTTCTGCAGCACCTCAAAACAGTGACCACATTTCTGGCAGCAATATTCATAGATAGGCATCGATCTTTCACCCTCCTTTTCTTACCAACGCAATCGTTCTTCTTTAAACATTACTTATCCAAACAAGATCCTCGACAATCCATCCCCATGTGCTCCATGAGGGACGTAACAATCATTTTGCTGATATCATCGCTGACCCAGTAGCGCATGGAAACCCCTTCCCGGGCGGAATCAACCACGCCTTTCCCCTTCAAAACCGAAAGATGCTGGGAAACCGTGGCCTGGGGTAAATCAAGGCAGCTCCAGATATTTTTAACACAGGACTCTTCGGTTAAAAGAGTTTGAACAATGCGAAGACGGATCGGATGTCCCAGAACCTTTAAAACCTCAGCCACTCGTTCACATACCTGGTCGCTCACGATCAACCCTCCCATTGTAATATAATCACTCAGCGCATCAAAAACAACGTCTTTTACCACATTACCTGTTCCAGTCTGTCCATTATCAATATATATTAATCTTGTAAAGAGGAAAAACTATCCTGACGATAGCAATTTTGGGATTATCACCTTTAAATTTTAATGAAATCGGCAGAAAACAACGGCCATCCATCCACATATGACAACAAAAACTGCTTGTCTATCAATTCAAGATATGAAATAGTCTCCACTCGGAAAAGTGAATTGGCGGGCAAGAGCAATTTTCTCATGAGCATGCATCGCTAAACGGTATAAACTGTTTGCCATAAGCAGGGAAAAACAGGAAGTCATCTCTTTGATGAATCATTCTGAACACTATACTGAAAAGCTGGATATTTTCATTCACCTTGATGAAGTGAATGGGCAACAATACGCCTACCTGTCCATCCGCCCCAATTCCCGGATCAGCGATCCGGACGTACCGGCGGTCAAAGATGAAATCCTGGACAAAATGAAGCAAATGATTGCCGACAGCAGGATTGTTCACGGCCTGCCAGACGAGTCGGAGCTGAAAGCGCATATCAACCGGTACCTGGAAGGCTACCGGAAGCAGGGCGGCTACCGGAACTACTTTACCATTCCCCTGGCATCTCCTACCCTGCCGCAAAAGGGAGACGACAGTTTCCTGGAAGAACTCATCGATCTGGAATTGAAACCGGGAAAAATCACCAATGAAAAAACCGGCAAAATAGATTTTCACGACCTGGGATTCAGCGACAAACTGGTCAAAAAGGACAGCGACATTGCCATCTTAACCCATGCCACCGCCGGCGTTGATGGAACCACCATTTACGGCGACCCCATTCCGGCTGAACCGGGAAAAGAAGTGGTGAAGCTCGCCTACGACCGCAAATCGGTGTACGCTGAAGAACTGCCGGAAAAAAACCAGACCATCCTCAAAGCTCTCATTACCGGCTTCCTCTACCACGACACCGACAAGGGTTTTTTCATCGACCCCGACGTCCTGGTCAGTCAGGTTGATTTTTCCACCGGCAACATCGCCATCAAGGAATTCAGCCAGGTGGCCACCGCCATCAAGGTAGAAGGATCCAACAACATTCTCCAGGACACGGTTAAACCGGGATTCACCTTGATGGCCAAGGAAATCACCGTCAACGGCAATGTCGGCCGGGGAGCGGTGCTGGAAGGGGAAAACATCAAAATTTCCGGCATTGTCGATCCGGGAGCCAGAATCATCGGCACCCACATCGCCATCAACAAGGTCGTCGGGGCTTTTATTGAAGGCGACGACATCCAGATCAATTCGGTCATTGAAAATGCCACCATCAGCGGCCGGCTGATAACGGTCAACACCTGCATCACCTCAACCATGACCGGCACCGAGGTCATTATCCAGGAAGCCATGCACGCCGGGACGGTTACCGCCGGCAGCTTCATTTACTGCCATGGGGTTTTCGGCAGTGGAAAATCAACCCTGAGCATTGACCCGATGGCCCTGCCGGCCTGGCGGCAGCAGGAAAAGGAAATAGAAACGGAAATGAAAAAATTGTCGGCCAGGATTGATTACTTCACCCCTCAGCTGACAAAAAAGCTCTATCTCCGTTCACAGCTGGAAAAGGAAATCACCCATCTTATCCAAACCATCGAGCAGCAGAAGAACACCAAACTGACGGACCAGCAGAAAGCGGCCATCATGCAAATGATTGCCCACGGCCGTCTTGACGAACTTCGTGAGCGGCTGCAGATATCCATCACTGCCATCACGGTAAAGCGGCTTAAGACCTACCATGACCTGGCCCGGGAAATCGATGAGCTGAAGAACACTGCGACTGCTCTTGCCGGAGATTTCACCACTTTGAAACAAAACCTCATTGAACTCAAGCTGTCTTACCAACGGGGACTGATAATCGTAAATGATGCCGGCAGCGGCGAAAGCCAGATCGGTTTTGCCTCTTTTTCCCGTCCGCCAGCGGCCGTCAGTCAAACCACTCTTTTCACCTTCCACCGCAAAAAACAAAAAATCACCGCCCAGGCAGCTCCTTTTACCTGGCGGCCGGAAGAAGAGCAGACGACCTCCCTGAGTCCCCGGGCCCTGAAAATCATCAACCGGTTTGCCGCGACCGAAAAAACATGAGCTCCAGCAAAAAACATATCATCCGCGCCGCCGGCATCGTCAGCAGCGCCACTTTTGCCAGCCGGATCCTCGGCTTTGTCCGGGACATGGTCATTGCCCATTTCCTGGGCACCAGCTTTACCGCCGACGCCTTCTTTGTCGCTTTCAGGATTCCCAACCTGCTGCGCCGGCTTTTCGGCGAGGGTTCTTTGACCGCTTCCTTCATCCCGGTTTTCAGCCGCTACCTGAGCGACGGAAAAAAAGCGGAGGCCCGAAACATTGCCCAGACGGCCCTCACCCTGGTCTCGATCATTCTCGTTCTGGTAACCATTGCCGGGATCATCTTTTCACCGCTGATCGTCAAATTGATTGCCCCCGGCTTCCAGCACAATCCTGACAAGTTCCAGCTCACCGTGCTTCTCAACCGCATCATGTTCCCCTACATCCTGCTGATCAGTCTGGTGGCGCTGGCCATGGGGATCCTGAATTCCGTCGAACACTTCCTGGCCCCGGCCCTGGCCCCGGTGCTGCTGAACATCTGCATGATCGCATCCATCTGTCTGCTCAGTCGCCCCTTGGGGAATCCGGCTCTGGCCCTGGCCATCGGCGTCCTTCTGGGCGGCGTCGCCCAGCTGGCCTTCCAGGTGCCGTTCCTGCGCCGGGCGGGATTTTCCCTGGCCCCCAAATTTCATTTCCGCCACCCGGCAATCAGGGACATCATGAAGCTGATGGGACCGTCGCTGGTGGGCCTGGCCATCACCCAGATCACCATTTTCGTCAACACCCTGCTGGCCTCCTTCCTGGTGGACGGAAGCATTTCCTATCTCTACTATTCCGACCGCCTGGTCCAGTTTCCCCTGGGCATCTTTGCCGTTGCCCTGGGTACGGCAATTCTGCCAACCCTGAGCAAGCAGGCCCACGCCCGGCAATGGGACGATTTTTCCCACACCTTTTCCCTGGCCATCCGCGGGCTGTTGTTCATCACCCTGCCGGCCATGGCCGGGCTGATCGTGCTCAGCAAACCCATTATCTACCTCCTTTTTCAACGGGGTCATTTTGACGCCCACTCAACCATCATGGTTTCACAAACCCTGGTTGCCTACACCTGCGGCCTGTGGGCCTACGCCGCCCTGCGCATCATTGTCCCGGCTTTTTATTCGCTCCAGGATGCGGCAACCCCGGTGAAAGTCGGGGGCATTGCCCTGGTCATCAACATTATAGTCGCCCTGGCCCTGATGTTCCCGCTCAAACACATCGGCCTGGCCCTGGCCACCGCCGTTTCCAGCGCCGCCAATTTCCTTATCCTCCTTTTCATCCTGCTCAGGAAAAAGAAACAGCAGCTGGAAATCAGGGGGATCGGCAAACCTTTCATGCAGTCCCTGGCGGCAACGGGAATCATGGTCGCCCTGCTGCTGGTGCTGTCAAGGTTTTCCTGGTTTACCATCAGCTATCACCACCAACTGGCGGACGCCGGCAGGTTGATCGCCCTGATTCTTGCCGGCGGCATCGTGTACGCGCTCAGTTCCCTGGCCCTGGGCAGCCGGGAAATGGCGGCCGCCGCCGCGCTGCTGCGCCGAAAACAGTGATGAAAAGAACCCGCATACTCAAACTTCTGCTGGCGGCCATCGTGGCTACCGCCTTGATGGCGGCCGTCGCCGCTTTTGAGCTGTACCAGTTTGCCCACCAGTCATCGGTTCGCCAAAACACGATTTTCCGGGTTAATCCTGGAGATTCACTCCATACAATCAGCCGCCGCCTTGAACGGCAGGGTCTGGTTTCCTCCGCCCGAAAATTTTCCCTGATTGTCCGGCTGTACGGTCTGGGCAGCCGGCTGCAGGCCGGGGAATATGAATGCGAAGCCGGGGAAACGCCCCTTGAAATCATTGAACTGCTGCGAAGCGGTCGGGTCAAAACCTACCAGGTTACCATTCCCGAGGGCTTCACCATGAAAGAAATCGGTGACCTGCTGGCCGACGGCCCCTGCGACCGGGAGGCATTCAACCGGCTGGTTGTCGACCATGAGTTCATGCAAGAATGGGGGATCCAGGCAGCCAGCTGCGAAGGCTACCTGTTTCCCAGCACCTACCACTACACCAGGAATACCAGCTGTCGGCAACTGCTGTCGCTCATGCTTAAAACCTTCAACGACCAATACCAGAAAATCTCGGCCGGGACGGCGAAACCACCGGCTTACCATCGCCATGAGCTGGTCACCCTGGCTTCCATCGTCCAGAAAGAGGCGGGCAACGAGGAGGAAATGCCGCTGATCGCCGCTGTTATTTTCAACCGGCTGCACAAAGGCATGCGCCTGGAATGCGACCCAACGGTTATTTACGGACTGGGAGAGAGATTCGACGGCAACCTGAGGAAAAAAGATTTGAGGGACTCATCGCCTTACAATACCTACCGGCACCGGGGCCTGCCGCCGGGCCCCATCTGCAACCCGGGAGCCGCCGCCCTGCGGGCGGTTTTCTCCCCGGCCCAGGTCGACTACCTCTACTTTGTCTCCCGCAACAACGGCAGCCACTACTTTTCATCCACCCTGAAGGAACACAACCGGGCGGTTAATCGATTTCAAAAGAAAAAGGGGGAAAGAAGGAAGTAGCGAAGGTTGCAGCCTAACGAAAAAGATGGAGTTTTTACGAAGCCATCAAGATTCAGGTTCGGTAGTCGGCATTGATGCTGACATACTCATGGGAAAGGTCGGCGGTCAGCAGGGAAAAAGTGCCGTCCCCGGCATGCAGGTCAACGGTAACCGTAAAATCATCCTGTTTAAAAACCGCGGCGCCATCCTCTTCCCGGTAGTCGGGATGCCGCCGGCCGCCGGCCACCACCTGAACCTGGTCAAGCCAGATATCCACCCGCGCCGGGTCCAGGTCAACGCCGGCATACCCCAGGGCGGCAATAATTCTCCCCCAGTTGGCATCCTCGCCATAGAAAGCGGTTTTCACCAGCAGGGAGTGGCCAATGGTCCGGCTGATCAGCTCTGCCGCTTGGCGGTCAGGGGCATTCTTGACCAGGATTTCCACCGTTTTGGTCGCCCCCTCGCCGTCTTTGACAATCATCCGGGCCAGCTGGTCGGCAACCTGATACAAACCGGCGGTAAATTCTTTTTCATCATCGCTGCCGGCCAGGGAACAGCCGGAGACCCCGTTGGCCAGGCACAGGACCGTGTCGTTGGTGCTGGTATCGCCGTCGACGCTGATCCGGTTGAAGGTGTCAGCCACTACCTTTTCCAGCAGTCCCTGTAATTGGCTGCCGGCAATCTCGGCATCGGTGAGAATATAGGCCAGCATGGTGGCCATATTGGGCTCGATCATCCCGGCGCCCTTGGCCAGCCCGCAGATATGCACCTCGCCGGTCGAAAGCTTCAGCGAAAGCGAACAGGTTTTAGGCCGGGAGTCCGTGGTCATGATGGCTTCGGCAGCCGCCGGCAAGTGGGAAGACGAAAGGAGAGCGGGAAAGCGCGGCAGGGAGTCCAGCATCATCTCCAGCGGCAGGGGCTCGCCAATCACCCCGGTGGAAGAAACAAACACCTGCTCCGCGGGAAGCGCAAGAACCGCGGCCAGCTCCGCCGCCAGTGTTTCAACCTGGGCCAGGCCTTCATCACCGGTGCAGGCATTGGCATTGCCGCTGTTGACCAGCACGGCGCTGACCGGCGTCGCGGCGGCCCGCTGGCGGCGGCCGTAAACGATCGGGGCGGCTGGAAAGCGGTTGGTGGTAAAAACCGCAGCCGCGGCCGCCGGCACCTCGGAAACAATGAGCGCCAGATCCAGCTCTTCTTCCTTTTTCAGGCCGCAGTGAAGGGCGGCGAAGCGGTAGCCGGGACAACCCGCAGCAGTTTTCCCGATTTTCTCAGCCATGTCCCCTTAAACCCCTCCAAAAAAAATTCAATCCTGTCTGGTTAGTGCCTTATCCCTGAAAGGCTGTCACTCTTTTCAGTACCCCCTT
>JAOZRP010000094.1:6592-7762 GCA_029940125.1 bacterium | reverse complement strand
TGACCAGGCCGAAAGCGCCGGCATCGGCAACGGCCCTGGCGTCGGCCAGCAGCCGCTCTTTTTCGCGCTGGATCCGGTAGCCGCCCAGCTGGTTGACGGCCTGGGGCGTCAGGCCGATGTGGGCCAGGACCGGAATGCCGATGGTTACCAGGGCGTCGATGGTTTCAGCCATGGAAACGCCGCCCTCCAGCTTGACTGCCGGCGCCCCGGTCTCCTGCATGATCCTGCCTGCCTGCCGCTTGGCGTCTTCAACGCTGATCTGGTAGCTCATGAACGGCATGTCGATGACCACCAGGGCCCGGCTGCTACCGCGCATGACGGCTTTGCCGTGATAAATCATTTCATCGACGGTTACCGGCAGGGTATTGGGATAGCCGGCTACCACCACGCCAACCGAATCCCCCACCAGGATCATGTCAATGCCGCTTTGGTCAAGAAAGCGGGCAAAGGGGTAGTCGTAGCCGGTAACCATGGAGATTTTTTCTCCCTTGGTTTTCATTTCCTGGATCTGGGCGATGGTAAGCGGTTTGTTTGTCATCAGCATGCTCCTCACGGATTATTTGTTCGGTTGCTGGTGACCACAAAAAAACCTGCCGGAAGTGAAATGGCAGGTTACACAGCAAACCGGGGAAACGCCAAGGCGTTCTCCTGATTCACGAAAGTAATGCTTGAATGTGTGTGACCCACCGTCTCAGTCCCTCTGTTTGCCGGGATCCAAGCGGTTTTATCATGGCCAGGGGCTTAAAACGAGCCGCCCCGATAATTTTTAAATATCAGTAAATATCAGCTTCCTGAAAAAAGCACCTTTCTCCGAAGCCATCAGGGTTTATTGGCCAACTCAATTGCCAGGCTCGAAAGCCAGGAGATTGCCGATTCCGTTGGTACATGACTGGTGTTGAGCACCACATGGTAGTTCAGGGGGTCCGCCCAGTCCTTTTTGAAGTAATATTTGATGTATTCGCGACTTTTCTTGTCCATCTCCCTGACCAGCTTTTCCGCCTGGGCCCGACTCAGGTTGAGGTTTTCCCCCATGGTTCTTTTCACCCGGTCTTCGAAGGCGCCGACGATGCGGATATGGATGGTGTTGGGATTGTCCTGCAGGATGCATTGGCCGCCCCGGCCGACAATCAGCACGTGCTTGCGCTGCCCCAGGCTGGTAATGATCCGGAC
>JAOZRP010000094.1:0-6492 GCA_029940125.1 bacterium | reverse complement strand
TTTTTAGCGATTTCCAGACCGCCAGAAGCAAATTCTTTCGAAATAGTTATCACCGGCATCAAGATGTCCTCCCTCGCAGGGCCTGTTTCCAGGAAAAATTGTCTTTCCCCGAATCTAATAATCAAGATTGAAAAAGTTGTCATTTCATAAACAATTTTCCATGGATTGTCAAATGAAAATCGCTTAGTTTTTTGTAGACATTTGTAGAAAGTTGGGATATTCCTTACACTTTGTTTTGCTTTATTGCCGTTTTTGGCTGGCAGGAAGTGAAAACGGCTCATTGTTTCAGCCTTGCCGAAATGGGGGCTTCCCGGATGGGTACAACTGGCATGTAAGGATATAATCAATGTTTATTGAACCACTAATGACCAAATATTTACGTCGCTTGAATCAGCAATATCTTATCTTCCGGCAGTTTGATCATATTACTGTTCCCCGGGGTCGGCCGGACCGCGACTACCTTCTTTATGTGCACGTGCCGTTTTGTGAACAGCTCTGTCCTTATTGTTCCTTCAATCGCTATAAACTGAACGTTCCGACCGCCCGGCGCTATTTTGCCGCCCTGCGTCGGGAGATCAGCAGCTTCAGCGATAAAGGCTACCGTTTTACCGGGGTCTACGTGGGCGGCGGTACGCCGACAGTGCTGCCGGATGAATTGCAGGAGACCTTGAAACTGATCAAGTCATTGTATCCGGTAAAGGAAATTTCCGTTGAAACCAATCCCAACCACCTGACTGATGAGATCGTTGCAGTGTTGAAAGATGTCGGCGTCAACCGGCTGTCCGTTGGGGTGCAGAGCTTTGACGACGGCCTGCTGCGGGCCATGGAAAGGTATCACAAGTATGGCAGCGGGGCTGAAATTGAAGCGCGGCTGAAAAACTACATGGGGGTTTTTGACACCCTGAATGTTGACATGATTTTCAATTTTCCCACCCAGACGGAGGAAATTCTGCGTCGGGACCTGGAAATTATTGATCGACTGCCCGCCGACCAGGTGACCTTTTATCCCCTGATGGCCTCAACCGCCACCGAAAAAGCGATTCAAAAAACCCTGGGCAAGGTGGATTACGGCCAGGAAAAGCGTTTTTACCACCAGCTGCTGACTTTTCTGTCGACGCATTATACTCCCGGTTCTGCCTGGTGCTTCTCCCGGAAAAAATCGATGATTGATGAGTACATCGTTGATTATGATGAATATGTGGGTCTGGGCAGCGGTTCTTTCAGCTACGTCCAGGGGACGATCCTGGCCAATACCTTCTCGGTGCCCGACTACTGCGCCGCCCTGGAAGCGGGACGGCTGCCGATAACGGCCAAAAAGGAATTTACTCTGGTGGAGCGGATGCGCTATGATCTGTTGATGAAGCTTTTCGGCACCCGTCTGGACCGGGCCCAGCTCCGGCGAAAGTACGGCCGCCTGTTTGAGCGGGCCTTGTGGAAGGAAATCACCCTGTTCCGCCTGCTGGGCGGGCTGCGCTTCGATGGCGATCAGATGCGGTTGACGCCCCGGGGGATGTACTACTGGGTGATCATGATGCGGGAATTTTTCATCGGGGTTAATAACTTCAGGGACATCAGCAGGAGCAAGATTAATGAAGGACAAGGATAAGCTGCAGGAAAACCTGTCCCGGCTGCCGGCGGTGGATGAACTGCTTCGCAAGGCGGAGATGCAGCCGCTGCTGGAATGTTATCCCCGCGGCCTGGTGGTGGAATCGGTTCGCCTGGAACTGGCTGCCGTCAAAAAAAAGGTGCTGGCTGAGAATCTCCAGGTGGAAGAGGTTTTTTCCCTGCCGGTTTTTGTCGCCGGGGTGGAAGAAAGTCTCAAGGCGCGGCTGGCCCCGCGGCTGAAGCGGGTTGTCAATGCCACCGGGGTGGTCATCCATACGAACCTGGGCCGTTCGCCGCTGCCGGCGGCGGCTTTAAAGCGGGTCGGCGACATTGCCTGCCGCTACTCCAACCTGGAGTACAATCTGGAATCCGGCCGCCGCGGCCTTCGCTATGACAACGTGGAGGAGCTGCTTTGCCGGCTGACCGGGGCCGAAGCGGCAATGGTAGTCAACAACAATGCCGGGGCGGTGCTGCTGGTGCTTTCAGCCCTGGCGGCGGGCCGGGAAGTGATTATTTCCCGGGGAGAAATGATTGAAATCGGCGGTGCCTTCCGCATTCCCGAAGTGATTGTCCAGGGCGGCGCAAAGCTGCGGGAAGTGGGAACCACCAACCGTACCCATCCGGCCGATTATGAGCGGGTGATCAATGAGGAAACGGCCCTGATCCTTAAAGTCCATACCAGCAACTACCGGGTTTCCGGTTTTACCGCCGCCGTCGGTTCGGCGGAACTGGTGCAGCTGGCGGCACGTTTTTCCCTGCCGGTGATTGAAGATCTCGGCAGCGGCTGCATGATGGACCTCAGCGCCTACGGCGTCGGCGGAGAGCCTACCGTGCGGCAGGTAGTCGAGACTGGCGTCGGCATCGTTACCTTCAGCGGCGACAAGCTGGTTGGCGGCCCCCAGGCCGGCATCGTGGTCGGCCGCCGCGATTTGATTGAGCAGGTGAAGCGGCATCCCCTGAACCGGGCCTTGAGAATTGACAAGCTGACCCTGGCTTTTCTCGAAGAGGTGCTGAAGTGCTACCTGGATGAAAAAAAGGCGGTTGCGGAACTGCCAACCCTGGCGATGCTGACCCTGCCGTTGGCTGAGCTGCGCCGGCGGGCAAATCGTCTCAGGGGGCTGATCCATCGTCGACTGGGTTCGGCGGCCGGTTTTTCCGCTGTTGTCAAGGAAGGGATTTCCCGGGCCGGCGGCGGCGCCCTGCCAATGGTGGAAATCCCCACCTGGCTGGTTGCTCTGCAGGTTAACGGTTTTTCGGCTTCGGCCCTGGAGCGTTTTTTCCGCTCCCGGCCGCTGCCCGTCATTGCCCGGATCCTGGATGATCAGCTGGTTTTTGATCCGCGGACCCTGATGAATGATGACTACCGGGAGATAGCCGCGGCCTGTGAGGACCTGTTGCGGCAGTTATGAGCAGCATGTTTTCCACCGTTTCCCGGCGTTTTTCCGTTCTGGTGCTGCTGTTCTGCCTGTTTTTGTCGCTGGCCGTTGTTCCCCGGCCGGTGAAAGCCGGCGTGGTGCCGCCGACCAGGGCGATTGTCAAGGTATCGGGTTTGAATGTCAGGAAAGCGCCGACCAAACGCAGCCGGAGATTGTTTGGTCTCAGCCGCCACACCCGGGTGGAGGTGTTGGAAGAGCGGGGCAGCTGGGTTAAAATCCGCACCCGGAAGGGACGGGAAGGCTGGGCTTTTCGCCCGCTGCTGAAAATAATCAGGCCGAAGAAAAGGCTGCCGGAAATCAGTCTGGAATTGAATAATGTTTCCCCGGAGGTTGGCCCTTATTTCAGCGGCGCGGTTGCGGTGCTGAAAAAGAACCTGCAGTCTTATTTTCCCCAGCGCCTGAACCTGGTAGTTTCCCGGGATCTTAATTCCTCTTCCGGGAAACATTGGCTGATGGCGCTCGAAATTCCTTTCAGCCGGGAGGACTATCGGGAACTCAAGGGTGATGATGTAGGGGAGGGCACCATCGACCTGTTGCCTTTCCTGAAATACCTTCATGGACTGCTTCTCTATCGGGACGCGGTGTTTGGCAGTTTTGCCCGGAATCCTTATATTGGGCCGGCTGAAGAGATTCCGGCGGCGGGTGATGTCGCCTGTTATCTCAATCTGGTGAAGGACAGCCATGACATCCTTTTTTTGACCGGGAAAATGGACGGACCGTTCGCCGTTTTTGATGATTACCTTTTTATCAAGGCCGCCGGCTACCGGCCTTTGAAGATCAAGGCCCTGCTGCCTGGCTGCGTCCGGGACTTCAATAAATTTATTCTGCCGGAGCCTTATTCTTATGACGGCCGGAGAACAACGGCGGCGGCCGTCTATGATTTCTTTGGCTTCTCGTATTGACCACGTGATAAAATTAACTTGACAGAGTGTGCCATTATTTTTAAAAGATACAACGCGCGGCACGATGGATAATTTCACTTTATGCACCTTATAATTCTACCAAGGGAGTTTGTTCCATGAAAAAACAATATCTGCTGGCACCGGGACCGACGCCGGTACCACCCCGTGTTCTCCAGGCGATGTCCATGCCCATCCTGCACCACCGGGCTCCGGCTTACAAGGCCGTTTTTGAAGAAGTGAGGGATGGCTTGAAATATCTTTTTCAAACCAAGGAGGAGGTGCTGGTTTTTGCCTCGTCGGGCACCGGGGCGATGGAAGGGACGATTGCCAACCTGTTTTCTCCCGGCGACAAGGTTATTGCCGTGAACGGGGGGAAGTTCGGTGAACGCTGGGGGCAGATTGCCGCCGGCTACGGCCTCGAAGTCATCACCATCGACGTTCCCTGGGGGACGGCGGTGAAACCGGAAGACATTGCCGACTGCCTGGCCAGGGAAGGAAACGTTCGCGGGGTGCTGACCCAGGCCAGCGAGACATCCACCGGGGTTATGCATCCGATCAAGGTCATTGCCGACATCGTCAAAAAGTATGACCAGACTATCCTGGTGGTTGATGCCATTACCGGCGTCGGGGTCTTCGACCTTCCCATGGATGCCTGGGGGCTGGACGTGGTGGTTACCGGATCCCAGAAGGCCCTGATGCTGCCCCCCGGCCTGGCTTTTGCCGCCGTCAGCCAGAAAGCCTGGGGCTTCAACCAGCAGTCGACCCTGCCGCGCTACTATTTTGATTTTGCCAAGGAATTGAAAAATGCCAAGAAGGGGCAGAATGCCTACACCCCGGCGGTATCGTTGATCATCGGCCTGCGGGAGGTACTGTCGATGATCAAAGAAGAAACCCTTGAGGGGGTCTTTGCCCGCCATGCCCGCCTGGCCAGCGCCACCCGGGCCGGCGTCCAGGCCCTGGGCCTGGAACTTTTCGCTCCTGACGCCCCGTCAAACGCGGTGACCGCGGTAAAGGCTCCCGAGGGGGTTGACGGCCAGGAGGTGGTGAAAGTCCTGCGCGACGACTACGGGGTGACCATTGCCGGCGGCCAGGATCATGCCAAGGGTAAAATCTTCCGTTTGGCCCACTTGGGTTATGTCGACGACCTGGATGTTTTGACCGGACTGGCCGCCCTGGAAATGGCCCTGATGGACTTGGGATATGAACTGAACGAGCGCAGCGGCGTGCGGGCGGCGCAGATGATTTTGAAAGTTAAGAAATAGCGATCTGGAGATGGAAACCATGAAGGTAAAGGTACTGATCAGTGACAAAATGTCCCCCAAGGGGCTGGAGGTGTTTAAGCAGTTTCCCGAGATTGAGGTGGATGTCAAGGTTGGCATGTCTCCGGAGGAGCTGGCCGCCGTCATCGGCGACTATGACGGCCTGGCGATCCGCAGCGCTACCAAGGTAACCAGCGACATCATTGCTGCCGCCGACAAGCTGAAAGTGGTCGGTCGGGCCGGAATCGGGGTGGACAACGTGGACATCGAAGCGGCCACCCGCCGGGGCATCGTGGTGATGAACACCCCGAAAGGCAACACCATCACCACGGCCGAGCATACCATTTCCATGATGCTGGCCCTGAGCCGCAACATTCCCCAGGCTACCCAGTCCATGAAGGAAGGCAAGTGGGAAAAAAGCAGGTTCATGGGCAAGGAACTGTTCAACAAGACCCTCGGGGTGGTGGGACTCGGCAACATCGGCAGCATTGTGGCCGACCGGGCCCAGGGTCTGAAGATGAAAGTTATTGCCTACGATCCCTTCATCTCCGCGGAAAAGGCCACCAAGATGGGCATCGAATTGGTTGATCTGGATGAGCTGTACCGGCGGTCCGACTACATCAGCGTTCACACGCCGATGACCAGCGAAACCCGCCACATGATCAACAAGAACTGTTTTGCTAAAATGAAGGAGGGCGTACGGATCCTCAACTGCGCCCGGGGCGGCATTATCCACGAAGGAGATTTATACGAAGCCTTGAAAGCGGGCGTGGTGGCCGGGGCGGCCTTTGACGTTTTCGAGCAGGAGCCGCCGCCTGCCGATCATCCGCTCCTGAGCCTGGACAATTTTATCTGCACCCCCCATCTCGGCGCCTCCACCGACGAGGCCCAGGTGAACGTGGCGATTACAGTGGCCGAGCAGATTGCCGACTACCTGCTCCACGGCACGATTACCAATGCTTTGAATGTTCCCAGCGTCAGCGCCGAGGTGCTGAAGGTGGTGGGTCCCTACCTGACCCTGGCGGAGAAACTGGGACTTTTCTATTCCCAGGTCTGCGAGGGCGGCACCTGCGGCCTCAGCGAGGTGCGGGTTGAATACAAGGGCAAGGTGGCCGAGCTTGATCAGGCGCCGATTACCACCGCCCTGCTCAAGGGCCTGCTGACGCCCATGGTCGGCGACGTGGTCAACTTCGTCAACGCGCCGGCGATTGCCAAGGACCGCGGCATCATGGTCACCGAATCAAAAACCGAGGAAGCGGGGAATTTTTCCAGCATGATCAGCCTGGTGGG
>JAOZRP010000005.1 GCA_029940125.1 bacterium | reverse complement strand
AGAAAAGCACCATGGATATGACCAAACTTTACTGCATTGATCTGGATCAGCCCCAGTTGGAGGGTTTTACCAAGTTTATCAGCGCCTGGGTTTACCTTGGCGATGATTTTGCCTTCCTGGTGGATCCCGGCCCCCTTTCATCCATTCCGGTGTTGCTGAAAGAATTGGAGCGGCTGGGAGTCGACCGTCTGGACTATATCCTCTTGACCCACATCCACATTGACCATGCCGGCGGCACCGGGAAGCTGCTGGAATATTTTCCCATGGCGCAGGTGATCTGCCACCCGGATGGGATCAAACACCTGGTCAACCCGGACAAGCTCTGGCAGGGATCGTTGAAAGTCCTGGGGAAGATGGCGGAAGCCTACGGGGAGATCCTGCCGGTTCCGGCCGCCAGCATCAGTTTTTCCGAAAAGGTCGGCAGCCTGCCCCTGCAGGCGGTTCTGACGCCCGGCCATGCCCAGCATCACCTGTGCTTTTGCTATGAAGACCTGCTTTTCGGCGGGGAAGTGGCGGGGGTGCGCAGTGAAGTGGAGGGAGGCATCTATATGCGGCCGGCGACGCCGCCGCGCTTTCTGCTGGAGGTGGCGCTGGAATCCATCGAGCGGGTGATGGCGCTGGAACCCCGCTACCTGGTTTTTGCCCACTACGGCCTGGTAGAGCCGGCCATGGAGTACCTGGATATCGGCCGCCGGCAGCTGCAGCTTTGGGTGCGGGGGGTGGAGGAAGCCGCCGCCCGGGGAGTGGATGAAGGGATGGAAGACCGCCTGTTTGACTGGCTGGTTGACCACGATCCCGTCTATCGGCGGATTAAGCAGCTGCCGCCGGATGTCTTTGCCCGGGAGCGCTATTTTTTGAAAAACACCATGAACGGCATGCTGGGCTATCTTAAGAATCGACCGTAAACAGGGGAGGTCTCAAACCCTGTCTATCTTCTCTTTTCCTGCCTCAATATTCTACCGCCGTTTTTTTCAGCAACAGTTCCGCCGCCCGTTTCAGGGTTTCTTCGGTTTTGCAGAAACAGAAGCGGACCAGCGGCTCCGGCGGCGAATGCCGGGGGTAGAAGCTGCTGCCGGGAACCGTGGCCACCCCCACCTCCTTGACCAGTTGATGGGCGAAGGTGACGTCGTCGTCAGAACTCAGTTGGCTGAAATCTGCCATGATGTAGTAGGCTCCGTCGGGCCGGCTGCAATGGAAGCCGCACCGTTCCAGCACCGATAGTAAAAAATCCCGTTTTTCCTTGTATGCTGCCGCCAGTTCCCGGTAATAGTCGTCGCCGCAGGCCATCATCGCTGCCGCACCTTCCTGCAGCGGCGCCGGGGCGCCCACGGTGAGAAAGTCGTGGACCTTGCGGATGCCGCTGGTGATGCCGGCGGCGGCGATGCAGTAGCCAATGCGCCAGCCGGTGACGCTGAAGGTTTTTGAGATGCCGTTGATGGTGATGGTTCTTTCTTCCATGCCGTCGATCAGGGCCAGGGGATGGTGAACGCTGCCGTCGTAGAGGATGTGTTCGTAAATTTCGTCGGTGATGGCCAGCACGTTCCATTGCTGGCAGAGCCGGGCAATCAGTTCAAGCTCTTCCCGGGAAAATACCTTGCCGGTGGGATTGTGGGGCGTATTGATGATGATCGCTTTGGTCCGGTTGTTGAACGCCGCCGTCAGTTCGGCCTCGTCCAGGTGCCAGTCGGGAGCATGGAGGGTGACGTAGCGGGGCACGGCGTCGGCCAGGATGGCGTCGGGGCCGTAATTTTCGTAAAACGGGGCGAAAATAACAACCTCGTCATTGGGATTCAAGGTGGCCAGGAGGCTGGCAATCATGCCCTCGGTGGAACCGCAGGTAACGGTGATCTCGTTTTCCGGATCCACGTCCCAGTGGTAGAAATGCTTCAGCTTGCGGCTGATGGCCCGGCGCAGGTTTTCCGTCCCCCAGGTAATGGCGTACTGGTTGATGTCCGCATCGATGGCCTTCTTGGCTGCTTCCTTGATTAGTGCCGGAGCGGGGAAGTCCGGGAAGCCCTGGCTGAGGTTGACGCCGTTGTACTGCCGGCACAGCCTGGTCATGCCGCGAATAACGGATTCTTCAAACTGGGAGGCCTTGAAGGATTCAATAATGCTCATGACGGGAACAACCTCCTTACTTTTTCGGTGATCGGACCTGGGGTGCCGCTGCCGATCTGCCGGTTGTCCACCCTGGTAATCGGCATGGCGTCCACGGTGGTGCTGGTGATGAACACCTCATCGGCGGCCAGCATCTCTTCCAGGTAACAGGTACGGCAGATGATTTGCATGCCCGTTTCCCGGGCCCGGTCAATGATGTACTGCCGCGAAATGCCTGGCAGAATGTAATTGTTCAACTCGGGAGTGATAATGACGCCGTCCTTGACCAGGAAAATGTTGGCGGCGCAGGCCTCGTGGACTTCATCCTTTTCAGAGATGAAAAAGGCCTCCTGGCATCCCTGGCGGTGCGCCTTTTGCTTCATCAGGATGTTGGGCAGCAGGGCGATGGTTTTCAGGTAGCAGCGGTTCCAGCGCATTTCTTCGACGGTAATGGCCTGCCGTCCCTGGTTGTAGAAGCTGTCGTCATGCTGGGGACGGGGGCGAAAGGTCATCAGCAGCTGCGGTTCCAGGGGCTCCGGGAAGCTGTGGTGCCTGGGGATGACCCCCCGGGTGAGCTGGATGTAGATCATGGTTTCCGGAAATCCGGCCCGCTTGATGCCCTCGGCAATGATGTCCGGCCAGTTTTCATAGGAAGGCGGCAGGGGAATGTCCACCCCGGCGGCGCTCCGTTCCAACCGTTGAAAGTGTTCCGCCATCAAAAAAGGCCGTCCTCCCTCCCTGGTACAGATGACTTCATAGACGCCGTCGGCAAAGGTGTAGCCCCGGTCATTAATGGATACGCGGGCTTGGTCTGCGGGGATGAATTCATTGTTGATGTAAGCTAAATCCTCCATGTAGGCTCCTGTTTCCTTTCCGGTTGATGAAGTGACGGCGTCATATTTTGCTTTGCTCTAAGGGCTGTAAAACCGCTTGGAATCTTAGATTAAATTCCGCCGATGAGTCAAGCAAAACCTCGATGACAGCCGGGAAGATTTTATTTTGTATAATGGTGATTTTTTTGGTTGACTTTTCCTGGCGTTTCAATTATAAAGGCTCAACTGAATCGTCAGCGGCTTCAGAAGAAATGCCATGCTGTTATGGCGTTGGGTGCCGGTTCAGGCTGATTCAGAGCAACCTATTTTGGAGGACAGAACATTGGCAGAAGGAACAGTAAAATGGTTTAACGACCAAAAAGGGTATGGTTTTATTGAGCAGGACAGTGGTGATGACATTTTTGTGCATCATTCAGCGATTGAAGGAACTGGATTTAAATCCCTTTCCGAAGGTGATCGCGTCTCATTTGACGTCGGCCAGGGGCAAAAAGGTCCGGCAGCTGAGAATGTCAAAAAGCTGTAAATAAGCAACTATGCGTAAAAAGGCATCCCGCTTTCGTGGCGGGATGCCTTTTTTTTTGCTGAAAAGTTGACGGCCAGATAATGAGACATCATTTTTAATTTTGGAAGCTGTTTGAATCAAGTTTCCTGTTTTTTGTCAAAAGGGAGAAAAGTGTCAACCGCAATCAGGAAATTTCAGGAGAAAATATTCGCCTTTTATCGGCGGCAGGGCAGGGATCTTCCCTGGCGGCGGACAACGGATCCCTACCGCATCCTGGTGTCTGAAATCATGCTGCAGCAGACCCAGGTTGAGCGGGTCATTCCCTTTTATGAACGCTGGCTGGAACGATGGGATTCCGTGGATGCTCTGGCCGGAGCATCCCTGCAGGAAGTTTTGGAACAATGGATGGGGCTGGGATACAACAATCGGGCCATGCGTCTGCTGGAAACGGCAAAAAGAATAACGGCCGACTATGCCGGCGACGTCCTGGCTGCCTGCCGTGAATATCGAAATCTTCCCGGGGTCGGGGAATATACCTCCAGGGCGGTGCGCATTTTTGCCGCTAACGAAAACCTGGCGGCGGTTGACACCAATATCCGCCGGATCCTGATGGCTGAATTCTCCCTGCAGAACCCGTCGACGGCGGACCTCCGCCAGTTGGCGGAACGCTGCCTGCCGATCGGCAGGAGCCGCGACTGGCACAACGCCTTGATGGATTACGGAGCGCTGCACCTGACGGCGGCCAAAAGCGGAATTTCACCGGTGTCAAGGCAGGGGAAGTTTGCCGGGTCGGTGCGGCAGCTGCGGGCGGAAATCCTGCGGGAATTGCTGCAGAAAGGCCAACTGCCCTGCCAGTATTTTGAGGGTGACGAGCGCTTCCCGGCCGCCCTCCGGGGACTGCTCAGAGAAGGCTTGTGCCGCCGGGAAGATAATATGCTTTTTATTCCCAAATGACGGCAGCCGCAACCCCGCCCTGAAGACATTTAAATATCCAGCTTTTCAAACCAGGCGAAGAGAAACAGCAGGGCGATGATGAAAACGGGAATGACGATCCATGGTGAAACCCCCAAGATCCCGGGCAGGGTTATTTTGCCGTAGCTGCCCCAGGTAAGGATGCTGCTTTTCATGAGCGGGTAGACTTCGGCGTAGATTGCCGCTCCGACCAGCATTCCGAGAATGGCCCAGACGGCGTGCCAGCGTCCTTCTCCCAGGGCTCCCACCGAGGTGCCGGGACAGTAGCCCATCACCGCCCAGCCGGCGCCGAAGAGGGCGCCGCCGATCAAATTGGCCCCCAGGTGGGTTGCCTTGATTTTCAGAGGCGCCAAGCCCATAGTGACCAGCAGGTTGATGCCGACGGTGCCGACGATAATGGCCGAGAGCATGAACTTGAGAATGGTCATGTCCTGGAGCAGCATGGCCCCAACCTGTTTTTCAAAGCGCAGCACCCGTCCCTGTTGGAGCAGGATGCCGAAAATAATGCCGGTAATCAGGCCCAGGGTGATGTCGTTCATGATTTTCCTCCCTTCCCTGGCCGGTAAACCAGGCGAGCAGCCAGGATGCCAACGCCGAAAAATCCGGCCATAGCCAGGAAGCCGCTGATCGAAAGCTGCATCAAGCCGCTGAGTCCGTGCCCGCTGGGGCAGCCGCCGGCCAGCCGGGCACCGAACATGGCCACGATGCCGCCTAGAAACGCTCCCGCCGCCCGGATGGCAGGTTTATTGCCGAACCTTTTTTTCCAAATGGGCGGCACTCCCTCCATTTTGAAGCTGCGGTCGCCCAGGGAAGCGGCAAAGGCGCCAAGCAGGATGCCGATGACAAACATGAACTGCCAGTCCACTTTGACTTTCTTGGCCTGGTAGTAGCTGTTTTCGGCAACATGTTCGGCGCTGATGCTTTTCTCAATCAGGCCGGCGGCCCGGACAAACGTTGTTGAAGCCCCCAGGTATTTCGGCTTCCCCAGGGTTTGGGTGGAAACCAGGACCGACAGGGTGGCCAGCAGGCCCACCAGGGCTCCGGTGAGGTAGGGACGCCATGACTTTGGCATGTTCATGATTTTCTCCCCGTGCGTGAAGGTGAACTCAACTTTGTTGAACGTAGGAATTGTAAAACTGCTTTGCGGTCCTGCCGTTCCGGGACCCCCTGGCCATGGCAAAAAGTCTGGCCGCTTCATGGAGCTCTTCACGGTTGCCCTGGTAATCGGGAAAATAGCTGTCCACGATGCGCAGATACTGCTGCAGGTTGGTCTGGTGGAAAGAAATCCAGAGGCCGAAGCGGTCGGACAGGGAAATCCGCTCTTCAACAGCGTCGGCGTAATGCAGTTCCCCATCTACCAGCCGGCTGTCCAGGTTGTCCTGCAGATACTCCGGCAGCAGGTGGCGGCGGTTTGAGGTGGCGTAGATCAGCACGTTTTCCGGGGGCTGTTCAATGCTGCCTTCAAGGACGCTTTTCAACGGGATGTAGGAGTTGTCCTGTTCCTCAAAGGTGAAGTCGTCAAGGAAGATGATGAAGCGATAGGACAGGTCGCGGATTTCATCGACAATCTCCGGCAGGATATACAGGTTGTCCTTGTAGATTTCAATCATCCGCAGGCCCCGGGGATGGTAGTGGTTCAGCAGCGCCTTGACCAGGGATGACTTTCCTGTTCCCCGGGCTCCCCAGAGCAGGGCATTGTTGGCCGGCTGCCGTTCCAGAAAGCGCCTGGTGTTGTCCGTCAGCTGCTGCTTCTGCCGCTCGATGCCGATCAGCGAGTCGAGGGTGACTGGGTCAAGGGCCTGGACCGGGTGAAGGTGTTTCCGATAGGGCCGCCAGACGGCGGCATAGGTGTCTTTCCAGGCTATTTCCATAATCCGTCTTTGAACTGTCTATCTTCTTTCATCGAGATATTTAGCCATCTGGCTCATGCTGAGCTTGAGGCTGGACGGCCCGGAGCGCACGTAAAAATCCTCGTTTTTGCCCACGGTAAGAAAGACGGGCTTGCGGACCCGCTCACACTCGATGACCACGATGGTTTTTCCCTGCACCTGGCGCATCTTCAGGTGGATGAAGCGGGAAAATTCCGGACCGATGTGGGTGTTGATCAGGTTTTTGCAGTGCAGGCGGCATTTGTCCTCGCTGGCGAAGCCGTCGGCGTCAATGCCGACGATTTCACCGTCGTCGTTGACCCCGATCAGCAGGATGCCGCCGTCCGAATTCATGAAGGCGACCACGGTTTTCAGCCAGGCGATTTCGATTTCCTTGCCGCTTTTGCCGGTATTCAGGTTCATGCGCACCGATGACTTGAACTCCAGACTGGTGCTTTCGCCGGCGGCGATGAGCGCGAACAGCTCATTTTCAAAATCATGGTCGTGAATTTTCTGCCGTGGCAGATCCCGCAGCTGGTAGCTGTATTTCCTGACCAGGAGCAGGGCCAGGAAAATGCCGGCCGCCAGGATGAACGTGGCAGTCATGGCGATCCGGGACCATTGTTTTTTCACGCTGCCCATGATTTTATTCTCGGGTATGACCACGGCAATCCAGGCGGAAGGCTCATCGGTTTTGAGGGGGGTGAAGCCCGCCCACCAGCGGTTCCGGTCAAGGAAAAATTCCAGGGCGTGCACATCTTTTTTGTTTCCCTGCTGCCAGAGTTCGATCGCTTTAACCACCGGTGGACTTTCATCAATGCTTTTAAGGCGGTCAGAGCGGTTGTGGGCGATGATGGAGCCGTTGCGGGACAGCAGGATGATGTGTCCCTGGTCGGCAATTTCCAGGCGGTTGAGGAACGCAAGCAGGTCGTCCTCGAGCAGGTCAAAGGCCATGACGAACAAGGTTTTCCCGTTGCTGCCGCGCCAGGCGACCGAGGCGGTTACCCCCTGCCTGCCGGCGGTAAAGAAGTGGTAGGGGTCGGTCCAGCAGATTTCTCCCGGCCTGGCGGCGGCTTTTAAAAACCAGGGGCGTTGACGGGGATCGAAATCACTTTTTTCCTGTCGGTTTTCCAGTACCTGCCCGTTTTCCCGCCACTGCTGCACCTGAGTGGAACGCCTGCCGTTTTTGGTCTCGGTCAACCGGCTGAACCATTCATTGCCGTCACGCTTGAGGAAAAATTCGCTGCCGCTGCTGTCGGCGATGGTTACCGCTGAAATGTATGAATGGGTGGTCAGCATGGGGATGAAGATTTTGCGAAGTTCCGGCGCGTCAAGTTCGGTGAACAAGCCGTTTCTGCCCCACTGGCAGCCGATGGAAAGATAGGTTTCCACCGGTTCCGTGAAGCTGTAGAATTTCTTCTTGACGATCAGGCTGGTGTCGGAAATGATCGCCGCGGAGGCCTGCTGGCGGATTTTGCCGCCCATGTAAAGGCCAAGGGCGAGCAATGCCGTGATAATGATGCCGATCAGCAGGATAATGTCGCGCAGCAGGCGCTGGCGGATGTTCCGCGGCCCGCTTTTGAAGATGCTTAACATAGGTTATAAAAACAGGGGTTCAGGGGTTGAAATTATGCCGTTTCCGGAACTATTGACCATACCACTGAACTATACTGTCTTCGAATCGATTTCAAGCTTTTTAATCGTTTTTCCAGACCAGCAAACTTATTATGTGAACAGTCGTGTTGGCATAAAGCGTCCGGATGTGCGCATCGGGGGCATCCCTCCTGATTTATCGTATCCGCGTAATGTGATGCAGGTGAAAAGTCGATTTGCCAGCCAACCTGGAAGGTTTGACGTAAAAGTAAAACAATGTTAATGTGAAAATGTTTTTTTGACTGAAGATTTGTTCAATGACAGGATTCCATGCCGTTGGCAATATCTTGCGTTAAAGAATTACCATAATGGCAACCCTGCCGGTTCGGCATTGGTTTCTCAAAGCCAGGTATCTTGCCTTCATTGTCACAAGGCAACGGAATCGGTCAACGTGAAACGAAGGAATCAAAAAGGAGAAGCCTATCCGTGAAGTTAAACACCGTAAAATTGGTCTACTTTTCACCGACGAGAACGACAAAGCAGATCCTTGAAAGCATTGCCGACAGTCTGGGGGCGGAAACCGTCCAGCATCTTGATCTAACCCTGCCGGAGGCCGACACCTCCCGTTTTGAGGAAATACGGGATGATTTTGTTGTCTTAGGTGCTCCTGTTTATGAAGGGAGAGTTGCAAAAACGGCCGTTTCCAGGCTGCAGCGGCTCAGGGCCGATAAAATTCCTGCGGCTGTCGTGGTTGTCTATGGGAACAGGGCTTTCGAGGATGCTTTGCTGGAATTGAGCGATCTGGCTGAAAATCTGGGTTTTATTCCCATCGCCGGAGGGGCTTTTATTGGTGAGCATTCTTTTGCTACCGAGAACAGGCCCATTGCCAATGGTCGGCCGGATAGCAGCGATATTGCTAAAGCCAGGGATTTTGGGACTAAAATACGGTCCAAAATGGAAAACCTGGAATCGATTGATGATGTTTCCCGGGTAGCAGTGCCGGGAAACATCCCTTACATCGATCGTGACCGAAGTGCTTTAGCCGATAAAGCCGCAAAGACCCTGGAAGAAAAATGCACCTTGTGCGGAGACTGTGAGTCGCTTTGTCCCGTAGGAGCCATTACGGTTGGAGATGCCGTGGTGACGGATGAACTTGCCTGCATCTTATGTAATGCCTGCGTAAAAAACTGTCCTGCCGGCGCCCGGGTAATAGATGATCCTATGATTAATAAGATCGTTGACTGGGTGAGTAAACACTCTCAGGCCAGACAGGAACCGGAAATCTTTATGTAGCTGTAACTTTCAGGACAGCGGTTGACAGCTTCTTTGTTTCTCTATTTGTAATTCCGCTGGGTTTTGCCGGCACCGGTTGTCCGGCATCTGCCACAGGACAGGCTGATTGCTGAAAAGGTGATTCCTGTGGCAAATGCCGGGTTCTGGCGTCATGGAATGTGTGTTGAAAGGAACGAATTTTTATTGCTTGTCCTCTTCAAACAGATTTTGATATTCCTGGCGAAGTACGTTTTTTCTCACCTTGCCGGTTGACGTAAGCGGCATCTCTTCCAGAAAGACCACCCGCTTCGGGACTTCAAACCTGCCTAATTGTTCCTTGCACAGTTGTATGACATCCGCTTCTGAAAGTTCTGCGCCAGCTTGTGGAACCACGAAGGCCGTTACCGCCTCAATCCACTGCTGGTGAGGGATGCCCACGACGGCAACGGACTGAATCCGTGGATCGGCAAGTATTACCCGCTCCACCTTGATGGATGGTACATTTTCTCCGCCGCTTTTGATCATGTCCTTTTTCCGGTCCACAAAGACCAGCAGGTTGTCTTCGTCAAAATATCCAAGATCACCGGAATGGTGCCAGGCAAATGCCCGGCTTTCTTCCGTGGCTTCCTCATTTTTCAGATACCCGTTCATTACTGCCGGCCCGCGCCATACTATTTCCCCGGTTTTTCCCTGGGGCAGCAGATTGCCCTCGAGGTCCATGACGGCTGTGTCAAGGGTCAGGGCCGATTCTCCCCAGTAATTGCCATTCTTTTTCAGCTGCCATTCAGGCCTGAACGTGTTGGTTGAAGGGAAGCATTCCGTTTGCCCTGTTCCCAGCATGAAATCGGCTCCAAAGGTTTCAATCCCTTCCTTGAGGGTTCGATGATCCATGGGCGTCATGGCGTAGACGCAGGTTCTCATGGAGGATAAATCCACCGTTTTGACCAGGGGGTGGTCAAGCATGGTTCGATACATGATCGGCAGGGCAAGCATGGTTTGGATCTGTTCTTTTTCTATGGCTTTAAGCAGCGCGGTTGGGTCAAAGGCGCGAAACAACGCCAGCTTTCCTCCCAGGTGGAAGGTAGTCAAAGCAAAAGTTTGTTGGGCGCAGTGAAAAATCGGCAGAAGTGCGGTGGTTACGGTTTCCCGCTGCAGTTCCATCTCAATGGCGTTGGTCAGCGACATTATAAAAGTGGAAAGATGGGAAACCATGACCCCTTTAGGCAGTGAAGTTGTCCCGCTGGTATAGAGAATTTCAAGGACATCCCGGTCTTTAATGATAACGTCTTCTATTTCATCGTCCGGCTGGTTTTTTAAAAAGTCCTCAAAGGGTATGTAGGGATCGTTGACTGCCTGGTCCGTGGCCGGAATGCCAATCATCAGTTCCACCTTTGGCAGGTGCGGCTTAACCGCGTCGGCCAGGGGAAACAGCTGATCATCGACAACCAGGGCTTTGACCTCGGCATGGTTCAAGACATAAATGACGTCTTTTGGATTTAAACCCGGGTTAATGGGCACGGCAGTAATACCGGCCTTGGCACAGCCGTAAAGGGCGATGACGTATTCGGATGAATTGAGACCAAGCAGGCCGATGCGGTCACCTTTTTGAAAGCCGGCCGCTCGGGCCGCCCGGGCAAAGCGATTTAATTTCTGATTTAATTCCCGGTAGGATAATCGTATTTCTTTATCACCGCGCGTTTCCACCAGTGCCGTTTTTTCAGCGGAGGTGGCTGCCCGGCGCCGAAAGATATCCCCAACCGCTACCCTTTCAATCAGATTCTGTTTTAATGCCCCATCCATAGTTCCCTCCTTTCTCGTTGGTTGACGTCAATTCCGTAGATGCAAATTTATATTATCAGCATCTTGTGTCTTGATTCTTGACAATCAGTGCTGTTTTTTCAGAGAAAAAGCCGTGTCTTTTCCATGGATGGTTGTTTCCCGGGGCTATTCCTGCCGGACAACGGTTGTATAAAGAGTTTCTGGAACCGTTATGATCTTCGCCCGGAGATATTCTCCCAGGGTTTTGGCCTGCGGGTCCATTTTTACCGATGCCGCGACCCCATCGCCCAAAAATCCCCGAAGATAAAAATTGACCGCCAGCAGGTTGGGGAATTCATAGCGCTCGATTTCGTACTTTTCCGTATCCGGCAAAAGTTCTTTCAGCTTTTCAACGGTGAGGAATGCCTGCAGAAAAGAGTAGCTTTCCTGTGAAGTTCCCCATACCCCCAGGTTGGCATTGCCGCCCTTGTCCCCCGAACGGGTGGCAAAAACGCGACCTAACGGAATGCTGACCATGTGATTGTGATCATAACTTTCCGCATGTTTTGGGGTTGATTTAACGGTCTTGTGGGGAAGGTGCTCCGAGTCAGGGACGGTCTCATCGACCAGAAAAACCTTTTTGCCCAGGGTGACTTTCTGCTGCAGGTGTTTTTTGGATACCAGTGCCGGCCAGTATACAATAGCCGGTTGGGCATCGGCCGGCGGAGTCGTGACATGGAAGCCGGGAATGTTGGCCAGTGCCAGTTCAACAATCTTGCTTGAAAAAAGCCGGCCGGCCTTTTTGCTGTCGGCATCAAAAACGGATATTCGCAGATAATTGAATGCTTCTTCGTTGGAAGCCGGGTTGTCATGTCCGGAAGGGATAAGTTGCACCGTGACCCGGTCAAATTGCTCTCGGCCGCCCACGGAATTGAAAAATGATTCTTCAACCAGTCCGGCTTTTTGCTTGACGTCCAGTCCGGTCAGTACAATGCTCATGGAATTTTTAAAACCGGCAAGATTGTTTATGCAAACTTTGGCCGTTGTTGTCGGAGGCTTTCCCCGGACGGTGCTGATGGAAACCCGGTCGTTGCCTTCCTGGGTCAACTTGATGGTGTCAAAAAGGGCGATGACGTCCGGAGTTATATAGTCGGGCTGCTGCACCTCATACAGCAGCTGGGCGGTGACGGTGCCGATGCTTACCAACCCTCCGGTTCCCGGATGCTTGGTGACAACCGAAGATCCATCATCGTGTATCTCCGCCAGGGGGAAGCCAATGTTTTCGAAAGAGGGAATTTCAGTGAAGAAGGAATAATTGCCGCCGGTTGCCTGGGTGCCGCACTCAATGACGTGTCCGGCTGCCGCTGCGCCTGCCAGGCGATCCCAGTCAGTGCGCTGCCAATCAAAGTGCCAGGCCGCTGGTCCCATCACCAGGGCTGCATCGGCAACCCGGCCGGTGACCACGATGTCGGCACCATGTTTCAAGGCTTCGACTATGCCCCAGCAGCCCAGGTAGGCGTTTGCGGTTATCGGCCTGGAGCGTGTTTTCTCCAGCGGCACCCCCCGATCAAGATGACGAAAAGACTCGCCGGCTTTTTCCAGGTCCGGGAGACGGTTGATCAGGTTGTCGCCTTCAATCCAGGCAATGCGGGGTGAAAGACCTAAGGTGTCGGCAGTGTTTTGCAGCGCGGCGGCTAAACCCGCAGGGTTGAGACCGCCGGCATTGACAACCACCCTGATGTTTTTTTCCAGGCAGGCACCCATGATTTCTTCCATTTGTTTGAGGAAGGTCACCGCGTATCCGGAAGACGGGTCTTTGCGCTTTGCCTTGTATAAAATAGCCATGGTCAGCTCCGCCAGGTAGTCTCCCGTCAAAACATGGATGAGGCCGCCATGCACCATTTCCCTGGCGGCGCTGAAACGATCACCGTAAAAGCCGCTCATGTTGGCGATGATTATCTTGTCTTGTTGTCTGGTCACAGTATTTTTACCCCTGATTTCAGATTTATTCCCCGGTGAATTTCGGGCTGCGCTTCTGCAGGAAGGCGAGCATGCCTTCCCGGGCGTCCTTGGTTTTTACCGCTGACAATAAAGCCTGGCAAAGGTAGTCGAGACCTTCGTTCACCGGCATCTCCTTCATATGCATGAAAGCCTCTTTCCCCATTTTCAGTCCCAGCGGGCTTTTTTGACAAAGACCGGTCAGGACTTTGTCTACTTCCTGGTCCAACTGCTCCGGTTTGACGCAGCGACTGACCAGGCCGAGACGTTCCGCTTCCTGGGCCGCAATCTTTTTTCCGGTTAAGGCCATGTCCAGGGTTGTTTTCCAGGGTACATTCTGGGCCAGAAGGGCTCCCACCATGTAGGGAAAAATTCCCACGTTGATTTCAGGCGTCTGGAAAAAGGCGGCTTCAGAGGCAATGATGATGTCACAGGCCAGCATCAGGCCAAGCCCGCCGGCCAGGCATGGAGCGTTTACTTTGGCTACTGTTGGCTTGGGAAAAACGAGCATGCGTTTCAACAGCGCGGCATATTTTTCCGGTCCCGACGGCCCTGTTTTTTCTGCGTCCAGCAACTCTGCACCCAAATCAGCGCCGGCGCAAAAAACATGACTGCCGGCTGCCGACAAACACAGAACTTTTATTGTCGGGTCTGCCTGCGCCTGGTCAAGGTGGTGATGAAAAAGAGAGATCATTTCGAGGCTGATGGCATTGCGCCGCTCAGGACGGTTGATGGTAAGGGTGGCGACATGGTTTTCGACCGCGAACAGCAGATGATTGCTCATGGGCTTTTCTCCATCCCATCCTTGATGGCTTCGTAACAACTCCATCTTCATCGTTACGCGGCAACCTGCGTCATTGCGACGTACTGTACGTACGCCTCATTCCTCAGGTTTTGCGTGCCTCGAATCTGGAGCCGTTACTGTGCCATCGGTTTTCAGACATTATTATAGTTGTTACGAGTTCATCATCCTTAAATAAAGTAAAATTTGTGGCGGGGATCAACATGTTGTCAACTATGAACGTGACCTGCCTCCAATACATTTCTTTTAAGTTTTATTTCTTGCCGCCTTGTTGTGATGCCTGTGATTCATCGGCAGTAATTTCCACCAGGATGTCTCCGGGAGCAACCTGGGCCCCCTCCCTGGTGTTCACGCTTGCTACGACTCCGGCGTATGGCGCGGCCAGGGTCATTTCCATTTTCATTGCGCTAACCACAATGAGGGGCTGCCCCTGGTCCACTGTCTGGCCAGCTTCGACCAGGATACGCTCTACCATTGCCGGCGTGGGGGGGGTGACAATGTCCGGACCTTTCCCCGGGCCGCCGGCCCCGGGACGGGCGGCCTTTGGTTTGCCAAGATCCTTGATTACATAAACCCGGCCGTCCACGAACACATGCGTGCCGTCTTCTTTCTTCAATGCGTAAGCCTGGGCGCATTTACCATCGCATTCAATGAACCAGCTGTGGTTGCCAAGGCCGGTGAACTGAACCTGGTATTCCCTGCCGTTCAGAAAAAGAGTTCCACCGGCATTGTCTGGCCCGAGATCCAGCCTGACGTCAATGTTCTCCCCATGTATCCCCAGTTGATATTTTTTCATCATGTCCGGATCCTCACATTTTCCAGCTGCCCAGCAAATGCCAGGGAGAGATCTCAGTTTTATGACCACCAGCGGATGTGGTTTCTGCAAGTTGTGCTTGAATTTCCTCGGCCACGTAGGCGACTATTGCCGCAGGTGGTATGTCTTTTGGTGGTGACCAGGAGGGAAAATGCCGGGGAATAAAGTCCGTGCTGGTGTTCCCGGCAATAAAAGCAGCATGTTCCAGGACGTCGAGAAGAAAGGAGATGGTGGTTTCTGGTCCAAGAACAGCATATTCCTTCAATGCCCTCAGCATTCTTTTCCGGGCCGCTTCCCGATTTTCTCCCCAGGTGATCAGCTTGCTGATCAGGGGATCGTATGCCAACGGGATGGTGCCGCCCTGGCAAACCCCGCAGTCGTTGCGTACGCCAGGGCCTTTGGGCTCCTGATGGATGAGCAGCGGGCCGGGACAAGGGAGAAAATCATGGCTGGGATCTTCAGCGTAAATACGGCATTCCATGGCATGGCCGCGGGGCTTGACGTCCTCCTGCTGCAATCCTAAGGGTTCTCCGGCCGCAATCATGATCTGCTGGCGAATCAGATCGATTCCCATGGTCATTTCCGTGATGGGATGTTCCACTTGCAGGCGGGTGTTCATCTCGAGGAAATAAAAGTTTCCATCCTGATCCAGCAGAAATTCCACCGTGCCGGCATTGGCATAGCCGGACGCTTTGGCGGCGGTGACCGCGGCCTGTCCCATGCGTTGGCGCAGCCTGGAGCCGAGGGCCGGCGATGGCGTTTCTTCCACAATTTTCTGGTAGCGGCGCTGGATGGAGCATTCACGCTCGCCTGCATGAATGATGTTTCCATGATGATCGGCCAGAATCTGGAATTCCACGTGCCGGGGGCGGTCAATCAGCTTTTCAAGGTAGATGGTGCCATCACCGAAGGCTTTTTGCGCTTCGCCCATGGCCGACGAACACATTTCTTTTATCTGGGACTCGTCAGCGGCCAGGCGCATTCCTTTGCCGCCGCCGCCGGCAACGGCCTTGATTAAAACCGGGAAGCCCATCTTTGCGGCCTCGGAGGCGATGTCGGCGGGTTCGAGAGACCCTGAAAGCATGCCGGGAATGACGGGGACACCGGCGTTTTCCATGATTGTCCGGGCTTTGGTTTTGTTTCCCAGGTCTTCAATGGCCTGAGCAGGGGGTCCGATAAAGGTGATTCCGGCGCTGGTGCAGGCCCGGGCGAAATCGGCGTTTTCGGCCAGAAAGCCATACCCCGGATGGATGGCATCGACGCCGTTTTTCAGCGCGGCGCTGATGATGATATCCTGGTCAAGGTAGCTGAGCCCGGGCTCTGCTGATTCTAGATAAACAGCTTGATCTGCAGAGCGGACGTGGGGTGACAGACGGTCAGCATCGTCATAGACGGCCACGGTTTCAAGGTCCATTTCCTGGCAGGTTCTGATGATCCTCAGGGCGATTTCCCCCCGGTTGGCAACGAGTATTTTTTTAAACATGGCTACATCCTGTAAGTTCCATACCCTTTGGGTTGGCTGGAGCGGGGCGCGTTGAGGGCGGCGGAAATGGCCAGGCCCAGGACGTCGCGGGTTTTAGCCGGATCCAAAATTCCGTCATCCCAGAGGTTGGCGGTGGAATAATAGGCATTGCCATCCTTTTCGGCGGCTTTGATGATCGGTTCCTTCACCGCCGCTTCCTGTTCAGGGGTTAATGGAGGCTTGCCTTCCCGGGCCAATTGATCGTTCTTGACGGTGACCAGGACGGCGGCCGCCTGCTCACCGCCCATGACCCCGATCTGAGCGTTTGGCCACATCCATAAGAAACGGGGGGCGTAAGCCCGGCCGCACATGCCGTAGTTTCCGGCTCCGAAACTGGCGCCGATGATGACCGTGAATTTTGGTACCGTGACATTGGCTACCGTGGCCACCATTTTCTGTCCGTTTTTGGTAATGCCGCCGGCTTCGTATTGCTGGCCAACCATGTAGCCGTTGATGTTTTGCAGGAAAACCAGCGGAATGTCCCGTTTGTCGCATAACTGCATGAATTGCGTTGCCTTGAGGGCACTTTCGGAAAATAGTATCCCGTTGTTGCCGAGGATGCCCACCGGATAGCCGTGGATATAAGCCCAGCCGCATACCAGGGTTGGTCCGTATAAAGGCTTGAATTCCAGGAACTCACTGCCGTCCACCAGACGGGCGATAACCTCACGGCAATCATATGGGATGGAGGTGGTAGGCGGTATAATGCCGTATATTTCCTCCGGGTCGTAAAGCGGGGGCTTCGGCGATTTTTGTCCGATGGTTCTTTTTGTCGCCGGAGGAAGATTCTCGACAATATCCCGGATGATTTCCAGGCAGTGGGCGTCATCTTCGGCAAAGTAGTCGCTGACTCCCGAGTCGCGGCAATGGAGCAGCGCCCCGCCCAGTTCATCGGCGGTTACATCCTCTCCTGTGGCGGCTTTGACCAGTGGCGGGCCTCCGAGAAAGATAGCGCCGGTATGATTCACGTGAACGACTTCGTCGGACATGGCGGGGATATAGGCGCCGCCGGCGGTGCATAGACCGTGTACGCCGCAGATTTGCGGGATTCCCATTTTGGACATTACTGCCTGGTTGTAAAAAACCCGCCCGCCGTCGTCTATATCCGGAAATATTTCCGACTGCAGAGGCAGATAGGCACCGCCTGAATCCACCAGGTAAATCATCGGCAGGTTGTTTTCCATGGCAATGGTCTGGCTGCGCAGGGTTTTTTTGACGCCCATGGGATAGAGCGTGCCGCCTTTGATCAGAAAATCATTGGCGTGCACCATGACTTCCCGGCCATTGACGACGCCGATTCCACAAACCATGCCGGCGCCATGAATATTGCCCTCGTACATATTCCTGGCCGCCAGGGGAGAGAGCTCCAAAAACGGCGTGTTCGGGTCCAGCAGCAGCTCCAGGCGCTTCCGCACGGGCAGCTTGTTCTGTTCCTCGGCTCTTTTCAGCGCCTTAGGGGATCTTTCGTGTGCCGCCCGCTCAAGCTCCGCTTTCAACTGTTCCACCAGGCCCAGCATGTGTTTATGATTGGTCTTGAATTCCCTGCTGTTGACGTCTATTCTGCTTTCAATGACATTCATGTCATGCATCCTCTGTTGTACAATTGGCGGTTTAATACATTTCAAGCACGGCGTCGGCGATCATCATGCGGGATATTTCCGAGGAGACGCCGGCAATAGTGAGATATTTTGCGTCCTGGAATGATTCTGCCACCAGGTTGTCCTTTACATAACCTGCTCCTCCCATGATCTGCAGGCATTCGCTGGCCGTTTTTTCTGCCGCTTCACAACAAAAAACCTTGGCGCAGCCCAGCAGGGCATCCGTATCCCTGCTGTTTGTTTCCTGAGCCCAGGATGCCTTCATGGCCAGGAGTTGAGCCGTTTGATCAAGAGTCATGATCTCCGCCAGTTTAAAACCGATTTCCTGATAGCTGATGATTGGCCTGCCGCCGCTTTTGTGCTGTTTGGCATAGGAGAGGGCCGTGATGTAGCATCGTTCAATCAGGCCCAGGGCGATGCTGATGAGCGCCTCGTTTTGCCATTTCCGCAAGGCAGTAAGCGAATTACGGTTGGAACAGGGACCTATGACCAGGTCATTGTCAACCTGGCAGTTGTTTATGGTCAGGGATCCCATGGCACAGCCCTGAAAGCCAAGGGTTTCATCTGCCGATCCAATCTCCAAACCTGCAGTGTCACGCTCAAGAAGAAACCAGGCTGGTCCCTGCTCGGTCTCGGCGGCGACCAGGAAAAAATCAGCCAGGGGAGCGTTCCAGACGTAATTCTTTGTTCCCTGCAGCGTCCAGGCATCTTCACCGGCAACGGTGGCGGACGTAGTTAGCGACCCGTTTTCGATATTCATGCCGGCTTCACTTACGGCAACGGCGGCGGATGCGCATCCCTCCAGCAAAGGCGATAAATATTTCTTTTTCAGTTCTTCGCTGGCGTAAGCGGCAAGCAGGCGGGAAGGGATAGTCATGCCGGCCATCAGGCCCAGGGCCAGAGATGGGGATTTGACAGCCATGGATTTTTGGGCCAGCATGACGGAAATCCGGTCGTATTTTTCTTTGACAATTGTTTTGGCGTAGCTGGTTTCTGCCAGGGCTTTCAAAGAGGGAAGGAGCTTTTCCCGGGATGAAATGCTGAGTCCGGGAGCTGGTGAGGCGCCCAAGGCGTTTTCCATTTCCTGCCGGAGGGCTTGCTGTGCTTCTGTGATGGCATAATTCATGATGAACTCCTTGATGCTTGGTGGAGAAACGGATTTACAACATCCTGGATATGACATGCTTTTGAATGTCTGATGTGCCACCGCCAATGGGAGCTACCCGGACATCTCTGAAGATACGTTCCATCTGGTATTCATGGCAGTAGCCGTAGCCGCCATGAAGCATAACGGCATCATTGGTAGGTGAAAGACTCCAGTCCCCGACAAACAGCTTGGCAACCGCTGCCTCCATGAAATTGACGGATTTTCCCTGATCTTTGCACCAGGCGGTGCGGAATACCACGTTTTCCGCCGCTTCCTTGAATATTTTCATTTCCGCCAGTTTGTGCTTTATCGCCTGGAATTCAGCGATGGGCCGGCCGAACTGTTTTCTCTGCTTGGCATATTGAACGGATTTCTTGATGGCGAATTCCATGAATCCTACCAGGGGGGCGAGCAGCGCGCTTCTGTCCCATTCTACCGTCTGCAGGGCCATTGAGAAGCCGGCTCCCTCTCTGCCGACCAGATTTTCAGCCGGAATGACGCAGTCGTCGAAAAACAGTTCACCGGTGTAGGATGTGCGCATTCCCAGCTTGTTGAACGGTTTGCCGGCGCTGAATCCGGGAGTCCCTTTTTCAACAATGAAGCATGAGATGCCGTCACGACCCTTGTCTTTATCGGTTTTGGCATAAATGAGGGCTACGTCGGCCACAGAACTGTTGGTGATGAATGTCTTGCTGCCATTCAATATATAGTGATTCCCTTTTTTTTCCGCTTTGGTTTTCAAAGAAGCAACATCCGACCCCGCGCTGGGCTCGGTCAGCCCCATGCAGCCGATCAGCTCACCCGAGGCCAGCTTGGGGAGGTATTTCTGCTTTTGTCTGGTTGTTCCATGGACATAAATAGTATCGGCGCACAAAAAGGTGTGGGCGCCGTAGGAAAGCAGCAGACCCCCGTCAACGCCTGCCTTTCCCAGCGCATAACCGGCCATGACCGTTGTGAGGATGTCAGCGCCTGACCCGCCTAATTCTTCAGGAAAGTGCAGTCCCAAAATGCCATAGTCTCCCAGTTTGCGAAATGAGGCAACGTCAAATTCAGCCCGCAGATCAAATTCTTCTGACCTGGGAGCAATCTCTTTCTCTGCGAAACGGACCACCTGCTTCATGAAGACACGCTGTTCTTCCGTAATGGAAAAGTCCATTTTTATTCTCCCTCTTTGTTGGTTGTAGAACGGTTTTTTTCTTGATGTTCAAGCTCCGCCAGCCGAGCTTCCATTTTCTTTCCCAGCTGCTCAACGTCGTGAATCATGGTTTGGATGTTGGCCAGCCTCTCCTGCAGATCGGTCATGATACGCTTTTTATAGGAAAGAGCCTTCCTGATTTGTGCCGCTTCATGAGGTTCAGTGTCTGCAACCCCCAGAATATCTAAAATTTGCTCCAGGCTCATGCCGAAATGCTTGCCCCGCAAAATCAGCTGCAGCCGGCGCCGGTCATGGCGGTTGTACAGGCGATATCCTCCCTCAGACCGGCGGGCCTTGATGAGCCCTTTTTCCTCATAATAGCGGATGGTGCGGGTGCTGATGCCCAGTTCTGCAGCCATCTTGCCAATGGTAATGAGCTTATTTTTATCCATAAGTGAACTATCCTTTACGTCAAGGTAAAGGTTACTCTAACAACTATTTCTTGGTTGTCAAGTTATTTTTTTAAAAATTTGTTTTAAACTCTAAATTTTATTTTCAGAGACTGCAGGTACAAGATGGACAGGTATTTTAACGTATTGGCTTAAATTTCAATTTCCTGCCAATTTATCAGCCAGCTTCAATACCTCCACACCGGTCAGAAGCATTCCTGTACTTTGGATAGACTAGTGATCTTCATTTTTTGTTATTCTGCTGCATCCCGGGCCGTTGATGGTGCTTTTGCCGCCGGATGCCGGGACAATGCTGATTTGGGTGCTGATGCGTTCTTTAAGGGCGGATACGTGCGAGATGATGCCGATCAGCTTGCCGTCCTGCTGGAGCCCGGATAAGGTCTCCAGGGCGGTTTCCAGGGCATCTTCATCCAGGGTGCCGAAGCCCTCGTCCAGAAACAGGGAATCCACGCGAACCTTGCGGCTGGCCATTTTTGAGAGCCCCAGGGCCAGGGTAAGGCTGACGATAAAACTTTCGCCGCCGGACAGGTTCCTGGTCGACCTGATTTCACCGGCCTGGTAATTGTCGACGACATTCAGCTCCAGCGGCTGTTTGTCGTCGCGGATGAGCAGGTAGCGGTCGGTCATTTTCTGCAGCTGGCGATTGGCATGGGACACCATCAGTTCAAAGGTGAGCCCCTGGGCGAAGTTTCGATATTTCTTGCCGTCGGCAGAGCCGATCAGTCCGTGCAGCTTTTCCCATCTCCGACATTCCTTTTTCTGCGCCTCGATGGCCTTCTGTTTTTCTTTTATCCGTTCCCTGGCCGCGGTATTTTCGGCAAGCTTGTGCTGCAAGCCGGCAATGTCATTCCGAAGCTGTTTCAGGTTTTCCTCAAGGGCTTGGAATTGCGGCTGCAGCTCTACAAGCGGCTTTTCGGTTATTTTCCTGGCCGCTTCAGCAGCCAGACGACGCTTGCGGTCTTTTTGCCTGGCCTCGAGGTCGATTTGCCGGTTGTCCAGATCCTTTGCCTGCGCCGCGAGGCTGTTTCTGGCTTCCACGTCCAGTCGGGCGGCCAGGAACTGATTTTCGTCGGCAAATCCAGCGGCTGGCAGCTGGCCTGCAAACTCCGATTCCAGCTGCTTCAGTTCAGAGGCCCTTTTTTTGATCCGCTCTTTCAGTGAGGCGACGCCGGCCTTTGCGGAATGAAGCTTCTGCTGTGCTTCATCGTGCCGGGTCCTTGCTTCTTTTTCAGCCTGCTCGGCTTTGGCAATCGCCCTGTTCAGGCGATTTTCTTCATCGTCGGGCTTCTTGTCGTCGTACAGTTTTTTCCGCTCGTCGCTTCCGGCGGCGTATTCCTCCTTGAGGTTTTCCAGATGCTCCTGTTTTTTGCCAAGGGCATTGTTTTGGGTTTCGATGACCGCGTCCAGCCGCTTCAATTCACTGTCGATCTCAGCAATTCGCTTCTCGATGGCGGCCTTTTTCTCAACCTGGGCCTGCCACGCGTTTTGGCGGGCCTTAAGCGATTCGAGCAGTGATGGGACCTGGTCATCGGGAATTTCCGTGATGCCAAGCGGCTTCAGTCTGGCAAGCGCGGCCTGCTTCAGTTCCGTGAAGCCGGTTTGAAGCTTTTCCAGGCCGTCCTTCAACTCCGCGAGGGTTTTTCCGGCTGTCTTTTTCTCGTTTGCCGCGGCGGCTTCCACTTTTTCACTGTCGGTCAGCTCTTTACGGGCAGCCGTCTCCGCTTTTTCCAGTTTTTTATTGGCGGCTTCCAGCTTCTCTGCCCTGGTGATCAGGTTGGTGAGCGCCGCGATTTTCTTTTCGGTTTCATCGGGCACCGGAACATTCCCCACGGCGAAGGGGTGCTCTTTCGCGCCGCAGAGTGGACAGGGCTTGCCGTCTTCCAGCTTGGCCCGGTAATCTTCAAGTTCGGCAATCCTGGCGAGATATGCCATCTCACGAAGCAGGGCGTCCTTCTCGGCACGGTATTCACGCAGCAGCCGGCCGCCGAGCAGTTCCTGCAAGGCATCCTGGCCGCGCCTTAGACTTTTTGCCGCTTGCTCCAGTTCCCGTTCCCTGGCCTGGCGCTGTTTCGTGCAGCACTCCAGTTTTTGGCCCGCCTGTTCGAGAGCGGTTTCGGCTTTTTCCACCGCAGCCGTTTTTTGGCTGATTTCCTTTTGTTTGGAAACCAGGCTGCCCAGCTGTTCCTTGATCCCGGCAAGACCACCGATCAGCCACTCATCCCGCGCGTGCTCCCTGAGATAACCTTCTGCAAGCTCCAGGTCTTTTTTAGCCGCAGCCCTTTTTTCCTGTTCTTTAAGCCTGACCCGCCTGCCGGCATCAATCTTCAGCGCCTCCGCTTTGAAGACTTCTTCACTCGCCGCAATATTTTTTTTCTGGTCGGCAAGCTTCTGGTCGAGAGAGCGGACGTTCTTCAATATCGGTACGGCAGTTTTCCATTCTTCTTTGGCTTTAATGGTCTGCCGTTCAGCCGACTTGAGCAGTTCCGCCTGTTTTTTGGCCGAGGCTTCCAGCCCGGGAAGAGCCTTTTCTTCCGCTTCCAGGATTGCCTGATCATCTGACTGCTGCTTTCGGATTGCCGAGAGCCTGGCATGCAGGCCATCCAGTGACGCGGCCCTGGCGGCCCGGTCGAGCCGGTCACGTTCCGGTTTGAAGGCCTCGATGTCGCCCTGCAGGGTGGCCGCTTCCTCCGCCAGACGGCTGACTTCCCTTTTCAGTTCATCAATGCCGGCCAGCCAGGTGATGGCTTTTCCCGTTTCGGCTGCCCTGGCAGTAATTTCGATCTCCTGCTTCTGCTTGTCGGCCAGCTCCTGCTGGATTTCTTTTTCCTGTTCCGGTTCCAGAATGACGATGCCTGAGATTTCAGCCTGCAGGATGTTCAGCTTTTCACGCTCGCTGCGCTGACGCTCATGGACGCGCCGGGAAATTTCCGAATAGATTTCGGTGCCGGTAATCTGTTCAAGTATTTTGGATTTCTGTTCGGCATCCGCTTTGAGAAAGGTGTCAAAGCCCCCCTGGGCCAGCAGGATGGAGCGGGTGAAACGTTCAAAATCCATGCCGGTCTTTTCTTCAATGACTGCGGCCACGCGCCTGAGCTGATTTTCAATAATCCTGCCGTTTTCATGGCCTTCGGCGATCTCGTGCCGCGGATTCTGCAGGTCGCCATCCGCCTTTTTGCGGGCCCGGTGCTGGCTGAAGTGGCAGCGGAAGCGGCCGGACTGAGATTCAAAGAGGACTTCGGCGTAGCATTCCCCGGTCTGACGGGACATGATCTCGTTGGTGCTTTTGGTGATTTTTCCCAGCCGGGGCGTGGCGCCGTAAAGTGCCAGGCAGACGGCGTCAAGAATGGTTGACTTCCCGGAGCCGGTGGGTCCGGTCAAGGCAAAGATGCCGTTTGCGAGGTATTCGGGATTGGTGAAGTCAATGAACCACTCGCCATAGAGGGAGTTGAGGTTTTTAAATCGCAGTTCAAGGATTTTCATGATCAGCTTTTCTATTCCGCATTTACATCTTCTTCATCAAGAGACTTAATTATTTCATTATAAGAAACAGTCAATTCCTTCCGATCCTCAGCCGGCACCTCAAAAGCGTCCAGACAGCGTTCAAACACGTCGTTTACCTTCAGATCATCAAGGGTTTCATCTTCGTCAATGGTACGGATCACCCGGTCAATGAGCTGTTTATTTTTTATCCGAAGAATTTCCATCCCGGAATCTGCCAGAGCCTCATCAAGTATGTCCCTCAGATTGTCGGCGACATCCGCCCCGGTGTATTCAATCTCCAGCCATGCAGTGCTGTTAATTCGTTTCAACTGTTCCAGTTTGGCGTGGATTTCATCCAGGGAACCGACAATCCGTTCCAGGGGTTGGAAGACGGGAATCCGAAGCTCCTGGACGGCCGGTCGGCGGCCGTCAAACTCGACGATGATCACCTTTTTTCTCTGGCCGGCTTCTCCGAAGCCCATGGGGATGGGTGAGCCGCAGTAGCGCATGTTCCCATCGTTGTTGACCTGCTGGGGAACGTGCAGATGCCCCAGGGCCAGGTAGTCAATGGATGAAGGGAACGCATCTTTGCCTACCTGCGCCAGCGAACCGACATACAGTTCCCGGACCCCGTCTCCATCAATCGTTTTGCCGCCGGCCGCAAAGAGATGTCCCATGGCCACAATCGGTACTCCCGGGTGGCCGTTCTTCTCGAACTCAGCCTGTTTCCGTTCGGCGATGGTGCAGACATCCGCGTAGTGGTTTTTCAGGCCGAGGATGAGTTTGGCATTCTTGTCCTCAATGGATTCTCCAGCCTCGACGGTGCGGATGTCCCGGTCGCGGAGATAGGGCACGGCGCAGATTACTGCCTGCGGGTGATTCTGTTCATCGCTCAGCACGATGACTTCATCTTCCGGATTTTGTGTCGCGGCCCCGACGACATGCACATTCAAGGCCCGCAAAAGTTCCCTGGGAGCATTCAGAAAAGTGGGGGAGTCGTGGTTTCCGGCAATGACAACGACATGACGGCAGCGGGAGGCTGAAACCCGGTGGAGGAAGCGATAATAAAGCTCCTGGGCGCGGTTTCCGGGTGTGCTGGTGTCAAAGACATCTCCGGCAACCAAAAGAGCATCGATGTCTTCTTGTTCGATGGTATCGCCCAGCCAGTCCAGAAACTTGCTGAACTCATCATACCGTTTTCTGCCGTAAAGAGAGCGACCCAGGTGCCAGTCCGAGGTGTGGAGGATTTTCATTAAGCTTTCCGGGTTGAAATTTCCGTGCTGCTTGACTTCGATTCAATCTGGGTAATCGCGGTGGTCATGCGGTTTGTTATAGTAAATTTTGGTTTGAAAGCTTCCATGTCATACCTCGTATTCTGATCGACAAGTGTAAGGTGCACATACAAGCTGGGCAGGTG
>JAOZRP010000093.1 GCA_029940125.1 bacterium | reverse complement strand
ACGGCTACATGGTCAACAGCAGCAACCTGAGAACCCAGGGCTGGCGGGTTGATGATGACGGCAACACGGTGGGGGATATTACCGACATCAATATTGCCGACGTTTCTTCCTCCAGCCGGGCGACGACTGAGGTCAGTATCGGCGCCAATCTGGATTCTACCGCGGAGACCCGCTTTGTGCTGGATGATAACAATAACCAGTTGTTGATTGGCGGGGTCACGGATCCCATAGTGCTTAACTCCGGGACCTACACGGGCGATACCCTGGCGGCCGCCATGCAGGAAAAAATTCGTACCGCTTTAAGTACAATGACATCTCCCCCTGCCAATCCTGATAATTTCGATGTAACCTATAGCAATGTTACCGGCAAGTTTACCTTTGCCAATAATACCGGGAGTGATGTAACTTTTGATCTGGCCAGTGGTCAAGACCCAGCCACGCCTCCGACCACTAATGCCTCAACTATCAAAGAACTTATCGGTTTACCAGTGAAAGACCGGGATGGAGACCCAACAAATGGTCCTGAAGATTTTGTTGTCACTAATGGCAGTACTGCCATCAGTGATACCCCGCGATTGACCGATAAGCTTTTCTATGTCAACAACAATAACAATACGATTATTTTCAACGAAAGCGGCACGGAGTTCCAGGCGGTTATTCCAGCTCAGCCGACTCCTTATAATACTTTGAAATACAATAATGGTGGAACCATTGAAGATGACCCGAGTTCCATGGCGGCAGCGTTGGAAACGGCGTTGAATAATGCTACCCATACGGATGGAAGTGCAGGACCTCCAGGGAATGTTTATACCGTTGACTACGATGATGCCACTGGTAAATTTATTATTCGTTCTGATGGAACCGGTCCTGATGTAACTTTTAACTGGGGTGATGAGCGCACCTCGGCGGAACAGCTGCTGGGGTTTGCCAGTGAATATGATTCCAATAATACTTTGACTGTAAACAGTTTTAGTATCAGTGGTGCTGGTTATATCGAAAGTGTTTATTCCCCGAATACGGTTTTTGATCCGACGGCGGCTACCTATTCCACTGCCCTGAACGTTTATGATACCCTGGGCTCCCCTCACACGATCACCCTGTATTTTAAAAAGGTGTCCAGCAACAACTGGGAGTGGTACGCGGCCATGAGCAGCGAGGATTTGGATAATGGGATTCCCGACGGCACCAGTGGCACCCCGCAGCCGATGATGGTGGGTGGTGGCGGGACGCTGGAATTCAATCCCAATGGCTCTTTGAAAGAAGTGACCGGCAACCAGGATGTTTATTTCAATTTTGCCGGCGGCGCCGACCTGCTGCAGCCCATTGACATTGATTTCGGCACCAGCAGCAGCGAGGGCGGCAGCGGCCTGGACGGAACCACCCAGTATGCCAACGCTTCCGCCACCTTTTCCCAGAGCCAGGATGGCTTCCCGGCCGGGTCGTTGTCCGGCGTCAGCGTCGGCCGCGACGGCCTCATTTCCGGGGTGTTCAGCAATGGCGAGATCAAACCCCTGGCCCAGTTGGCCCTGGCCATGTTCCAAAGTCCCTGGGGTCTGGTGAAGGAAGGCAATAACCTCTGGGCGGAGACGGTGGAGTCCGGCAACGTCAGCATCGGTTTGCCGAAAACTGCCGGCCGGGGGGAGATTGCCGCCAATTCCCTTGAACAGTCAAATGTTGACATCGCCACCGAGTTTGTGCGCATGATCGCCGCCCAGCGGGCCTACCAGGCCAATGCCCGAATGATTACCACCAGTGACGACTTGTTGAACGAGGTGGTCAACTTGAAACGGTAAGCCGTTCCGGAAACAATCTGTCGTCAAGAGGGCGTGGGGATATCCCCACGCCCTCTTTTCTTAAGAAATTATAATGATTCCCACCTGTTTCCACCCTTTACATTTTTTTGGGGGATGGCTAGAATAGTTTTAAAAAAGACATGGGGATAACCTTTGCGTGAAGGGATGATTATGAAGATCCTGGTCATCGAAGATGAAAAGAAAGTGGCGAATTTCCTGCAGAAAGGATTGAAGGAAGAACAATACGTGGTGGATGTTGCCTATGACGGTCTCGAAGGCGAACACTTGGCGAAGACCAACGACTACGATCTGATTCTCCTTGATATCATGCTGCCGGGCAAGGACGGCATCGAAATCCTGAAGACGCTGCGCCAGTGCCAGGTGAACATCCCGGTGATCATGCTGACGGCCAAGGAGATGGTGGAAGATAAAATCAAGGGCTTCAACGCCGGTTGTGATGACTACATCAGCAAGCCCTTTTCTTTTGAAGAATTGCTGGTGCGGATCAGGGCGGTGCTGCGGCGTGGCGGGGGAGCGCTGAGCAACGTCATCACCTTTGCCGATCTGACCCTCGATTTGATCAGTCACAAGGTCATTCGCGCCGGCCGCGAGATTGAGCTGACCGCCAAGGAATACACCCTGCTTGAATACCTGGTGCGCAATCCCAACCGGGTGCTTACCAGGACCATGATTGCCGAGCATGTCTGGGATTACAACTATGACAGCTTTACCAATGTCATTGATGTTTATATCAACTACCTGCGCAACAAGGTGGATCGGGGTTTTGATACCAAGCTGATCCACACGGTGCGCGGGGTTGGATATGTCTTGAAAGAGGAACAGAAAAAATGAAACCGGTAAGCATCAGGCTGAAACTGACGGCCCTGTACGTGGCCGTATTCGGCCTGTTCCTGGTGGTGTTCAGCTGCTGGGTCTACCTGATGATGGAGCAGAAGCTCAATCAGACGGTGGACCAGCGTTTGAAAACCATGGCGGAACTGATCGGCAAGACGGACTTGTGTGCCGTTCCCAGTTTCCTGCCTCCCGAGTTTGAACGGCGCTTGAATCATATTTTCGGCGTCCGGCCGACCGGGAAATTTGTACGGCTGCTGGATTTGTCTGGTACCATAGGTTCCAGGACGGAAAATCTCGAGGACAAGTCGATTCCCGTCAACCGCGAGATCTTGAAGCGGGTAACCAGGGGGGAAATCGTTTACGAAACCCAGAAGCTTTTCGGCGATGAAATTCCCATTCGCTTCATCAACTATCCCCTGCTGGATTACCAGAAAAAAGTCAGGGGGGTCATTCAGGTGGGAACGTCGCTGGAATACGTGCAGGCGTCAATGCAGAATTTGCTGCTGATCCTGCTGATTTCCGTGCCGACCCTGATTTTTGTCGCTGGCCTGGCCGGTTACTTTCTTGCCGGCAAGGCCTTGAAACCGATTCGTGACATCGCAACGACCACCCGGCATATTACCGCCAACAACCTGGATGAACGCATAACCGTTGAAGTGGCTAAAGATGATATCGGCCAGCTGTCCCAGACCATTAATCAAATGCTGGATCGTCTGTCCCAGGCTTTTTTGAAGGTTACCCAGTTTTCTGCCGACGCCTCCCATGAGTTGCGGACGCCCTTGACCATCCTGCGGGGCGAAGTGGAAATCGGTCTGCGGGGGGATCGCTCCGCAGCCGAATACCGGGACATCCTGGTCAGCAATCTGGAAGAGATTGAAAGGATGTCAAAAATTGTCAGCGACCTTCTCTTGCTGTCCCGCAGCGACATGGGGCAGGAGGTCCTGTCCCGGGAATCGGTTGATCTGCGGGATGTGGTTCAGGAGTTGATCAACCAGCTGGCGATGCTGGCCGAGCAGAAGGATATTGTTCTGACCGGGGATGTCCAGCCGGTTCCCCTGGTGTCGGGAGATAAACTGCGCTTGCGTCAGATGGCCGCCAACCTGATTGCCAACGCCATTCGCTACACTTCCGAAGGCGGACGGGTAAACGTTCGTCTGGAAGCGGTTGAGCAGGGGGTGAAACTGGTGGTTGAGGATACGGGGATCGGCATTCCCGAAGCCGATCTGCCCCGGATTTTTGACCGTTTTTACCGGGTGGACAAGGCCCGCAGCCGGGAGGAAGGCGGCAGCGGTCTGGGATTGAGCATCGTCAAGTGGATCGTTGATGCCCATCACGGTGACATCACGGTCGAAAGCGTGGTTGGCGAAGGTACCACCTTTACGGTTGTTCTCCCGCGTGCTGATGAGGCAGCGCTGGAGGAGGAGATTAGAAAATAATAATATTTTTCTAATCGAGGTATAATTTCTTTTTAATTGAGGTATAATTTTTCCCTGTTACAAGGGGAGAATAGAAAGTCGGTTGTCAAAACCACTCTCTGCTCCTCTCTTCTCTTCCTGTTGGCAACCAGCCTTTTACCTCCTTTTTGGGCTGTTTGCCAACCACCCCTTGGCAGGGTTGCCAAGGGGTGTCCCTTTTCTGGTGCTGAGGCAGGGAGTCACAACTTTACTTGTTCAGGAGGTTGGTTGAAATGCGCACATTAGGTAAACGTTCCATAATCATTCTGGTGATCGCGGTGATTGTTGGTTGTTGGTTCCAGTTGGGGCTGGCGGTTCCCGCTCCTTCAAGTTTTGCCCCGCTGGTTAAGAATCTGACCCCGGCCGTTGTCAATATTAACACCACCAAGGTGGTGAAACGCGGCAGGGGATTCAGTTTCCATGGCTCCCCTTTTTCCAATGACCCTTTTGATGAATTTTTCAACCGTTTTTTCGGACAGCAGTTTCCACATAAATTCAAGCAGAAAAGCCTGGGCTCCGGCTTTATCATCAGCAAGGACGGCTATATCCTGACCAACAATCACGTGGTGGAAGACGCTGATGAAGTCAAGGTCACGCTTTCCGATGAGAAGACCTATGACGCCAAGATTATCGGCACCGATGCCAAGACCGACCTGGCGGTGTTGAAAATTGACGTTGACCATGACCTGCCCGTTGTTTCCCTGGGTGATTCCAGCCAGTTGGAGGTAGGTGACTGGGTGATTGCCATCGGCAACCCTTTTGGCCTGGAAAGGACGGTTACCGCCGGGATTGTCAGCGCCCGCGGCCGGGTCATTGGTTCCGGCCCCTATGATGATTTTATCCAGACCGATGCTTCCATCAATCCCGGAAACAGCGGCGGCCCCCTGTTCAACCTGCAGGGTGAAGTCGTCGGCATCAATACCGCGATTGTCGCCAGCGGCCAGGGCATTGGCTTTGCCATTCCCGTCAACATGGCCAAGGATCTGCTGCCCCAGTTGAAAACCGGCAAGGTTTCCCGGGGCTGGCTGGGGGTGCAGGTGCAGAAGGTCACCCCGGAGCTGGCGGAATCCTTTAACCTGGAAAATGAGAAGGGCGCCCTGGTGGCCGATGTGGTTGAAGACAGCCCGGCGGCCAAGGCCGGGGTGAAGACCGGCGACATTATTCTTTCCTTCAACGGCAAGGAAGTGGACAGCATGCGCAAGCTTCCCCGGCTGGTGGCAGCCGTGCCTCCGGGAACCAAGGTGAAGATGAAGGTGCTGCGTCGGGGCAAGGTGAAAACCCTGAAAGTGGTGATTGCCGAGTTAAAAGATGGGGAGATGGCTGACAACGGCAGTTCGGAGAGCGGACATGTATCCAGCCTGGGAATGGTGGTTCTCCAAATTACCCCGGAACTTGCCGGACAATATCGCCTGCCTCGCGATTCCGGAGTGGTCATCAGCCGCATTGATCCCGACGGCCTGGCTGCTGAAGGCGGCTTGCGTACCGGCGACATCATCCTGCAGGTTGACAACTATGATATCAACACGGTAAAGGATTTCCACCGGGCGCTCAAAAAGGCGGAAAAAAAGAGACTTATCCGCTTTTTAATCCAGCGGCGCAACAGCAGGATCTTTGTGGTTATGAGAATGAAATAAGGTGAGTGAAAATTGGTTGTAAGTCAGAATTCCGGGGAAAAGGACGGCGTCCCGCCTTCCTGGTGGGCGTTGTCCTTTATTCCCGATTCTGAATATGTTGAACAGGTCACCCGGCTGCTTTTCGCGGCCGGGTGTTCTGGTCTCTGGGAAAAGGAAAGAAGCGGCGGCCGGCCGGTGACCGTGGCCTATTTCCCCTTTGACCGCCGGGATGAACTGACGGCTCTCTGCCGGCGGCTGAGCCCTTTTTTGCTGGGTTCAGGGGCGGTCGAGGTGGAAAAAATCGATCAGCAGAACTGGATGGAAGGCTGGAAAGAGCATTTCAAGCCGGTCAGGCTGACGCCGTCCTGGCTGGTAATGCCGCCGTGGTGGCCGGTGGCGAAACCGCCGCCGCCGCGGATCATCATTCATCCGGGGATGGCTTTCGGGACCGGCACCCATGAAACCACCCGGCTGGCGGCAGGATTGCTGGAAAAGAACCTGAGACCGGGGGACTCGGTACTGGACGTGGGAACCGGCAGCGCCGTGCTGGCCATCCTGGCCCATAAACTTGGGGCTGGACATATTTTTGCTCTTGATATAGATGAAGATGCATTGGAGAACGCGGCTGAAAACTGCCGGCTGAATGGCTGTGAACAGGAAGTGCGGCTGAGCTCAACGCCGCTGGATGCCTTCGGGGAAACCTGCGATCTGGTGATTGCCAATATTATTGCCCCGGTACTGGTGGAGTTGGCTCCCCGGCTGGCAGCCAGGGTGGTTACGGGGGGATGTCTGATTCTGTCCGGGATACTGGTTGAACAGTCAAGCCAGGTGGAAAAAATATATACGGCTCTCGGCTGTACGGTGGAACAGATGCAGACCGACGGTGAATGGGTGGCGATGCAATGTCGACGGTAAGAAAGGGCAGACGCAGATATTACGATCTTTTTTCGTCTTTTTATGATGCTTTTATCCGCCTGCATGCCCGTCAGGATGAAGACGATACCAGGGATTTTCTGGTCGATACGGCCGCTCTCCAGCCCGGGTCGCGGCCGAAAGTGCTGGATATCTGCTGCGGCACCGGGGCGGTAATCCTTGATTTTGCCGGCCACTACCCCGATGGCCTGCTGGTCGGTTATGACTTTTCCCATGGCATGCTGCGAAAAGCCCGGGAAAAAGATGGGGCCGGCCGGGTTGTCCTGGTTGAGGGTGATGCCGCCCGCCTGCCGTTTGCCGACCATTCTTTTGACGTGGTGACCTGTTCCCACGCCCTTTACGAGTTGAAAGGCGAAGCCAGGCGGCTGGCCCTGCGGGAGATGAAGCGGGTGGTGGCCGAAGAGGGAGTGGTGCTGCTGATGGAACACGAAGTGCCCCGGAAATGGTGGATCCGGATGCTGTTTTACCTGCGGATTTACTCCATGGGCTCCGGCGACGCCCGGGAGTTCATCACCGGCGGCACGGATTTTTTCAAAACCATATTTCCCCGGGTTGATGTTGTCCATTCTCCCAGCGGCAAAAGCAAGCTGCTGATCTGCAAAATTTGAAGAATTTTCCGCCACGGACCCACACGGACAGGTACAGGAAAAAAATGGTTTGAACCCTGACCAGATGTTTAGTGCCTTACAGGTTATTTTTTGGTTTGAAAAACAAGAAAATGTTAAGTGTTTCACAGGTTCTTTGCCATTTAGGCAAAGGTTCTGATGAAAAAACTTATGCAGAGCTCTGATAAGAGCACTTATTTGCGGGCCGAAAAGACCCGTTTTGGGTTGCGGGATTTGTCCCCGCATTAGTCTTGTCTTGGCGTCAGGAAATGAGGGAGACACGCAGGTGCGCCTTTGGAAGCCGGCGGGTTGTTGGCCGTTTACCGCTTTTCCGGCTTGTTTTTCATTGTTTGCCGGATGCAAGTATGCTATAAAACGGTGAAAGTTTTAGTTGTGCATGCCGAGCTTGTTGTTGTTAATAATGAGGTAAAAACAGTGGAGTGAGAACGATATGACAATCGAAACAGGTATGACAGTCAGGAACATCATGGTAAGTATCACAGCAGGCCTGCTCCTGTTGCTGGCCGCCTGTCAGGGCGGCATGGTCAAGCCGGCGGTGGATCCGGCCACCCTGC
>JAOZRP010000092.1 GCA_029940125.1 bacterium | reverse complement strand
AGTTCCGGCTGGCGGACATCTCGCTGGAGATCAGGGAGAACGAATTTTTCGTACTCATGGGGCCCACCGGGGCCGGCAAGAGCGTCCTGCTGGAAGCCCTGGCCGGACTGGTGCCGATTGCCGGCGGCAGCATCAGGCTGGACGGCAGGGAAATCAGCAATCTGCCGCCGGAAAAGCGGGGCATCAGCATCGTCTACCAGGACTATGCTCTTTTTCCCCACCTGACCGTCAGCCAGAATATTCGTTACGGGCTTCGCTTTCACCGGGAAGCCCGGGATGATGCCGCCGCCCGTATCCGCGGCCTGGTTGACATCCTGGCTCTTGGTTCCCTGCTGGAGCGGTTTCCCGGGACGCTTTCCGGCGGCGAACAGCAGCGGGTCGCCCTGGCCCGGGCCCTGGCCGTTGATCCGGCAGTGCTGCTGCTCGATGAGCCCCTGGCAGCCCTTGATCCCCGGTTCCGCGAAGACCTGCGCCAGCATCTGAAAACCCTGCACCGAACGACGCACACCACTTTTTTCATGGTAACCCATGATTTTGCCGAAGCCATCGCTCTGGCCGACCGGGCGGCGGTTATGAACCATGGCTCCCTGGAACAGGTCGGCAGCATCCGGGAAATTTTCCAGCAGCCGGCATCCCCCTTCGTGGCCGATTTTGTCGGCATGAAAAACCTGTATGCCGCTCGCTTCAGTGGTACGGCGGCCATCATTGACGGCCTTGCCTTGGAGTTGGGGCGTCCCAGTTCTGTGGATACGGGTTATATCGCCATCCGGCCAGAAGACATTGTCCTCAGCCGGGAGCCGCTGGTCTCCAGCATCCGGAATTCGCTGAAGGGAACGGTGAAAGCGATTCGGCCGCTGGGATTTCACTACGAAATCGAAATCCTGGTGGAACAGGTTCCCTTTAAAGCCCTGATCACCAAGCAGGCCCTCTTCGACCTCCAGCTCCATGAGGGCAGTGAAACGGTCGTCTCCTTCAAGGCCACGGCGGTTCACCAGCTGCCTGGATCCCCGCCTGAAAAAAATCATCCTTCTTTCAGCATCGTTTGATCTCTATGCCCGTGCTTAATTGCTGAATTTTTTGCTCCGGGCCCGTTTTTTTCGACAAGATTGTCGAAACTTTCCACAAATGTCGAAAAATATCAGGTATGTATTTGCTTAACTGATTGATATTACTGATAAATATCTTTGGCATGCGGCTTGCTCTCCTTCTTGGCAAAATATATGGTGAAAGGAGGTGAAAAAATGATGAAGAAATATTTGATGCTGGCTGCGGCAGCACTTCTGGCCATGTCATTTTCCCTGCCGGTTTTGGCTGCTGATTACAGTAGTTATTCTACTGAAGAGCTGTCAGCAATGCGGGGAACCATGTCTTCGGCTACGGAAGAGGAACGCCAGTCTTTCCGTGATGAATGGCAGCAGAGGGTCAAGTCGATGCCCGTTGATGAACGACAGCAGTATTCCGGCAGGCCCGCCAACGCTTCCGGCAGTGGCCAGGGCTACAGACATGGTTACGGCTCCGGTGCGGCGTCCGGTTCCGCTTCCGGGTCGCAGAATCACCTGAGAAGCCGGAAAAGGAACGGTCAGGGTGGTGGTCACCGGTATGGCCGAAAGTAGAAGCCCGCGAAGTGAAAATTCAAAAAATAGGTTGAAAAATAATGATAAAATTCAAGAAGTTAGTTTTTACAGTGTTGTCAGCCATGCTGGTTGTGGCAAGTGTTCTCCCGGCTGCCGCCGGTTATGGGGCTGGAGATGGTTCAGGGCCGATGGCCTCAATTTTTGATGGAACCCCGGTGACTGTGAATGGGGTGGTGTCCGCCCTGCCGTCCATTGATGATCGGGGCCTCAAAGTTGATACCGGCGAGGAGATTGTTGCCGTTTACGGCATCGGCTCTCCTGTAATCTGGGAAAGACTGGGCTTCATGCCGCTGGAAGTGGGTGAAGAGGTGTCAATAGAGACCTATGAAGTAACTTTCAGCGATGACAGTTCCAAGTTGATTGCGGTAACCGTAACTTCCGGTGATCAAACAGTGACTTTGAGAGATCCGGAAACCGGCAAACCGGTATGGCGAGGCTGTCAGTATCGTTGTCGTCAGGGAAAGAATACCGCCGCCGGGGAACATCAAGAATAACATTGGCTAAGCAATTGTCTTGTTGAGTGAAATCTGCGTGTACGAGGCCGCAATCCTGAGATATGGTTGCGGCCTCTGTACTTTTGCCAATTATCTTGATAAGATTAATCTTCTGAAAATAGATTTCAACAAAACATCAAGGGTCAGGAGGAATGATTGCCTCCTGGATCCAGGAAACCATCGGGGAAAAATTGTTCCATGTGTCGCCGCCTTTGCATTGTAATGATAACGGTACTGGCATCATTATGCTGCTGGAATCAGGTCCAGGCGGTTGAGGTTATTGCCGGCAAAGTGGTAGCTGTTGATCGCGAGCATAAGCAGATTATTCTGGACCCGGCTGAAGAAGATCAGGAACAGCTGGTAATAATGTTTGAGCAGGGGGATATCCCTTACGGCTTGCGGGCAGGTGAACTGGTCCGGATCAAGGGGGAGTTCACCGTTGTGAGTGATGGATTATTGAAAAGTCAGAAAGTATGGTGCAGCTGTCCGGCCAGGCTTCGCAACGACAGGACCGGGGTGCGTCGTCGGTTGTTTGAAGGTCGAGGCAGAGGGTTCAGACATGGTCGGAGCAGTGGGTTTGGACATGGACGAAGTGGTGGCAGACATGGAGGGCGCTAACCCGGATTTGAAACGCCGCTGGTTTTTCAAAATTCCTTTATGGCAGGGGAATGTAATTTTTTTCCTGATTTTATTTTCCCTGGTGGTTTCATATTTCTTTTTTCAAATCAAGCAGGCCCAGAGTCTTTTTGCTGCTGATGCCAGAAATCATGCCAGGCTGGTAGCCGGGGTCGTGCGCCTCCATGTCAAGGGGGCGGTTATTTCCGAGAATGTCATTAGCGGGGTAGTCTCCCGCTTCCTGGCCAACAGCGCCAGGTTCGTGCAGTATCTTGACTCCGTTGAGCCGTTTACGGCCGATGAACTGGAAGCCTTTGCGGCTGAAAGCGGGCTGCGGGGCATTGCCTTGGTCAGGGACGGCGGTCAAACCGTTGCTGCTCCCGACGGTTGGCTGGCGGGAACGCCTGCCTGGGATGACCTTCCCGCCGGCAAGCTGAAATATTTTCCAGAGAATCATTTGGTGCTTTTTCGCGCTTCCGGTTCTGGTGGATTGGAAGAGGTGGTTTTAGGCATTGATGCGAAGGATTTGGAAAATTTTCATCAAAATGTCGGTTTGCCGAAAGTATTGTCGGAAGTGAAAAAGCTGGGAGGCATTCTCTATATCCATCCTGAAAATCCGCGGGGTGTTTCCGCTCCTGCCCGTCAGAAAAATGTTTCTGCACCGTCTCCCGAGATGACCAGGGTAACGTTTATAAATACCGATCAGGGGATGGCGGCTGAAGTGGCAGTGATGTTTGGCCGGACTCGTCTGGTCGTTGGCATTGACGCTGAACCGCTGCGGGTGAATAAACGCCGGTTGTGGCGTGATTTTTTTGTTTTCAGCGGCATCCTGGCCTGCCTTGGCGGTTTGCTGTCCTACCTGCTTTACCGACAGCAAATGTCTTATTTTCATGAAAGGCAGGAGTACAATCGTCGGCTGGCGCAGCAAAGGGAAGATGCCGCTTTGGGGCGTTCGGCGGCATCCATTGCCCATGAAATCCGAAACCCGCTTAATGCCATGGCCATTGCCCTGCAGCGGCTGGCCCTGGAAGCCGGCGAATTGTCAGCCGATCACCGCCGGCTTATTGATGTCCTGCTGGATTCCATCAAAAGAACCGATGCAATTGTCGACGGACTGCTTCATTACGCCGGCCTGCCTCAATCCATCAGCCGCCAGCCGGTAGTGTTTTCCTCCCTGGTCAGAGATGTGGCGGCTTTGTACCAAAGCCGGTTTGTCAAAGACGGTATTTCACTTTCTTGTGTTGTGGAAGACGGGATTACGGTCCCGGGAGATAAAAATCTGCTGTCCCAGGTGCTGGAGAATGTCTTGAGAAACGCTGCCGAAGCCCAGCCGGAAGGCGGCCGCATCGCGGTCAGCCTCAAAAAGAAGAATGGCAGGGCTGTGCTGGTGGTTGCAAATCCGGGAGAGCTGCCGGACCTGCGGAAAATGGATGATATCTTTTCCCCTTATGTATCTTTGAAAAGCAGGGGAACCGGCCTTGGCCTGGCGATTACGAAAAAAATTATCAGGGCCCACGGGGGAACGGTTCAGGCCCTGGTTACGCCCGAGAACCTTTTCGAACTCACCATTGTTTTACCTCTTGCTGCTTGAAAAATTTCCAACCTTACAGGGCTGAAGAATGAAAATTTTGCTTGTTGATGATGAAAAAATCCAGCGGGAGCTGCTGCAGGGGTTTCTGGAAAACCAGGGTTATGAAGTGGTAGCGGCGGCGGATGGTTCACGGGCGCTGGAAATTGTGGCGTCAACGCCGGTGCCCCTGGTTCTTCTGGATCATAAAATGCCCGGATTGACCGGCGATGAAGTTCTGGCCCGGATGAAAGAGATCAATCCTGAAATCAGAGCCCTGATGATTACTGCTTACGGGGATGTGGATACCGCAGTGAAAGTAATGAAGCTGGGTGCGGATGATTTCCTGTCCAAGCCGGTCAATCTGGAGACCCTTCTGGCCAAAATCCGCAAAATTGAGCAGGATATCCTGGTAATCCAGGATGTCAGGACGGCTGAAAAATCGGTTGAAAATGGTCCACTGCCGATTGAAATTATCGCCAGGAGTTCGCTGATGAAGGAGACCATCTCGCTGGCCAGAAAGGTGGCGGCGACGCCGTGGTCGGTTTTAATCAAAGGGGAGACCGGGACCGGCAAAGAATTGATGGCGCGTTTGATTCACCTGTTGAGTCCCAGGCAAAACGAACCCTTGATAGAAGTTAATTGTGCCGCCATTCCTGAAAATCTGTTTGAAAGTGAACTTTTTGGCCATGAAAAAGGTGCTTTTACCGGGGCGTCCGAGCGCCGGCGGGGCCGGTTTGAGCTGGCGCGAAAGGGGAGCATCTTTCTTGATGAAATCGGCGAGTTGCCTTTAAGTCTGCAGCCGAAGCTGCTGCGGGCCCTGCAGGAAAAGAAAATCACCAGGGTCGGGGGAGAAAAAGATATCGAGGTGGACGTGCGGGTGGTTGCCGCGACCAATCGGGAGCTTAAAAAGATGGTTCAGGAAGGGGAGTTCCGTGAGGATTTGTATTACCGCCTCAATGCCTTTGAACTGGAGATCCCCCCCTTGAGAAGCCGCCGCGAGGATATTTCCGGCCTGCTCGATCTGTTTGTTGAGCGTTATGGCGGCCAGTCGATGAAGCTCCATCATGAAACCAGGGATATTCTGATCAAGTATCCCTATCCCGGCAATATCAGGGAGCTTGAGCACATTGTACAGCGTCTGGTAACCTTTGCCAGGGCTGACGTGATAACCCCGGCAGACTTGCCGGCTGAAGTACGCCATTACCAGGCCGTAGTTTCCGGTACCCTGGAAGAAAGGCTCAAGATTGCCGAGCGGGAAATGCTGCTGGCGGCGCTGGATAGAGCCGATTGGGTGCAGACCAGGGCGGCTGAGGCTCTGGGAATCAGCGAGCGGGTTTTAAGGTATAAAATGGACAAGCATGACATCCGCCGTTCCCGGACCAGGTGATGTTTCCCTTGACAGAAGATAAAACGCGATGTTAAAAATGAAAAAAATGATTATTTTTGCTTAAGTATCTGGTTTAATTGTCGAAAGAAACTTTTATCTGTTAATTTTTGCAATGGTTTTCAAATAATTTTATGGAAAACTTGGCGAAAGGGGAGACGATGAAAGTAAAAAATAAATTTTTGCACAGTAAACTGTATGTTTATAGTTTGTTGCTTTTCAGTTTCTTGCTGGTTGGCTGCGTTACTCCGGGGACGACGACTACCGTAACTTCCGGTCAGAATTCTCCTTCCATGGAGGAAGTGCGAGCAGAAAGCTATAATGGTCCAAAAGCGAGGATCGCGGTGGCCCAGTTCAAGAACAAGGCCGGAAATATGGGCGGGTGGTGGAGCCCGGACATCGGCAACGGCATGGCGGACCAGTTGGTTACCGCCCTGTTCAATACCAATCGGTTTATTGTCCTGGAGCGCCAGACGCTTGACAAAGTTCTTGCCGAACAGGACCTGGGGGCTTCGGGGAGAATTAAAAAAGGTACGGAGGCGGCCATCGGTGAAATTGAAGGGGCGGAATTATTGGTGGTGGCGGCGGTAACCGAGTTTGACGGCGGGGCTTCTGGCGCCCGCGGTGCCTTGGGCGGCGGTGGCGGTGGCATTCTCGGTGCGCTTACCGGTGGCTATAAAAAAGCGCATATGGCCATTGACCTGCGGATTATTGATGCCAGAACTTCGCGGATTTTGGCCGCTACCAGCGTTGAAGGCTCTTCTACGGACGTTAATCTTGGTGCAGCCTTGGGAGGCTACTGGGGCGGTGGAGCCCTGGGCGGTGCCTTGAGCGGCTGGAAAAACACCCCGAAGGAAAAAGCTCTCAGGCAGGTTATCAATAAAGCGGTTGAATTTATTGTCTCAAAGACGCCACAGAAATTTTATCATTACGGAGAAAATGCCAGAGCTGCAACCCCGGCGCCGGCTGGGCCGAGTCGAACAGTGGTGAAAGAAATGCAGGGAATCCTGAATTCTCTTGGCTATGATACGGGTACTCCCGATGGCTTGGCAGGCAGAAAAACCCGGGCAGCCGTTTCTGCTTTTCAGAAAGACTACGGTCTGCCTGAAAATGGGCAGTTGAATCCGGGGACGATCAAACTGCTGCGGAAATTATCCAGCAAGTAGCTGTTTGCAGTTTTATTGATCAAGATAATCTGTTCCTCTATGATTGAGGGCTGGTTAGAGTTAAGTAAAGCAAAGGCTGAAATCTGAGTGGATTTTAGCCTTTGCTTTTACTTGGAATCATCATTTGTTGATTTAGTTCAAGAGTTTGACCAAACGCTGTTGGTATGAAATTGGTATGAAATAAGAAGAGCAATGGAATCTTCATCTAAAAAGGTTATCTATGCGGCGCTGGCGGGAAACGCCCTGATTGCCGTAACCAAGTTTGTGGCGGCGGCGGTCACCGGCAGTTCGGCCATGCTCTCCGAGGGCATCCATTCCATCGTTGATACGGGCAACGAGTTGCTGCTTCTCTACGGCATCCATAGGGCGAAGAAGCCGGCCGATGAATCCTTTCCCTTCGGCTACGGCAAGGAGATCTACTTCTGGAGCTTCGTGGTGGCCATTTTTATTTTTGCCATCGGTGCCGGTGCCTCCCTTTACGAGGGAATTCATCACTTGTACCATCCCCGGCCGATGGAACATGCCTTTGCCAACTACGTGGTCCTGGTGCTGGCCATGTTCTTTGAAGGCGCCACCTGGACGGTGGCCTTCAAGGAGTTTTCCCACCGCAAGGGCCGGCGCAGCTACCTGGAAATGGTTCACCGGGCCAAAAACCCCTCGGTTTTCGTGGTCCTGTTTGAGGATTCAGCCGCTTTATTGGGGCTGCTGGTGGCTTTTTTTGGCATCCTGCTGGGGCAGCTGACCGGGAAGACCTGGTATGACGGGGCGGCTTCCATTGTCATTGGACTGCTGCTGGCCGGCACCGCCGTCTGGCTGGCCTATGAGATCAAGGGGCTGCTGGTGGGAGAAAGCGCCCAGCCGGAAGTGGTGCAGGGCATTCGCTGGATAGCGGGCCACTGCCCTGAAATTGAGCATGTCAACGAGGTTCTGACCATGCACATGGGGCCGGAGTTCATCCTGGTCAACCTGAGCGTCGATTTCA
>JAOZRP010000423.1 GCA_029940125.1 bacterium | reverse complement strand
GGGCTTGGCTCATAGCGGTATTGGGTTATTATTCCTCCAACACCCCCGGCATAACCTTAATTTCCGCCATCTGCCGCAGGCGGTTGCGAAAGGTATTCAACTCCTTGTATTCCTTGTAACGATACAACTGGCGATATATCTGCTCTTTATCCGCTCCGCTGGTATCATTTCCCGCTTCAACCATCTTTTTTTCCTTCAGCTGCACCACGTAGGTTGTTCCTTGATATTCCAGGGGCTCCGGATAGAGCGGATGTTCCCGGTCCAGGGCAAAAACCTTGACACTTAACTTATTATCCAATCCTATTTTAGGAATATATCCCCGGCCCCGGGCGAACAAGCCGGTATAATCCACCTTGAGCTTGTATTTCGCGGCAACAACATCAAGGTTGTTCTTTTCTTTGGCTTCGCTGATGATGGTTGTCGCCAGTTTTTTTACTTTGGCCCTGGCCTGCTCCAGCGTAAAAGCGTCCTTTACTTTTGCCTCAACCTGCTTGAATTCAGGCAGATAACTCTTTTGAATGCCCTTGACCATAAACAGGTAGCTGCTCTGCCGGGGATTCTCCACCCGCGCCAACTTCCCAACCGGAGTCGAAAAAACCTTGGCGGCCAGCATCTTGTCACTGCCAATGCCCTTGATGCTTTCCTGCTGCGCGAAGTAGCCGGTTTCCAGCAACGGATACGGCAATGTTTCGGCTTTCTCCCCAAAGGTCTCCGGGGTTGCTTTTTTCAGCCGGGCCGCCGCTTTATCCATCGCCTGCTTTACGACCTCCGGCAAACGCTCTTTGGCAAGTTTTGCCTTGATCTCCGCCTTTACCTCCTCAAGGCTCTTCGTGTAAGCTGATTTATGATCATCGACCTTAATTACATGGTAGCCGAAACGAGTGCGCACCGGCTCCTGGGTAAACGCTCCAACCCGGAGAGCAAATGCCGCCTCTTCAAAAGGCTTGACCATCGCCCCCCGGGGAAACCAGCCAAGAGCCCCTCCCCGCCCGGCGGACGGTCCCTGTGAGTACTGTTTGGCCAAGGTGGAAAAATCCTGCCCCTGCTTCAACTTGACAATAATATCCCGGGCCTTTTTTTCCGCCTCATTCCAAGCGGAAGCGGGAGCCTCCGGCTCCACCTTAAAAAGGATGTGGCGGGCCTGCACCTGCTCGGGAACCACATAATCCCCCAGGTGATCATCATAAAAGGCCGCGATATCCTGGTCACTGACCACAACCTGTTTTTCCAATTCACGGGAATCAATTTTCAACGCCACAATATCCCGTTTCTCCGGCACCCGAAAATCCTCCCGGTGGGCGGCAAAATAATCCATCAGCTCTTTTTCATCCGCTTTTATCGCCGCGGTAAAATCCCGCGGGTCCAGTTTCACCAGATCCAGGGAAATTTTTTCCCGCTGCCGGCGATAAAGCTGTTCGACCTCCTCACCACTCACCTTGGCGCCGGTACGGAAAATCTGCCGCAGCTTGTCAAGCAGCAGGTCATCCCGCAGGCTGACTTCAAACTCGGCCGGGGTCAGGTGGTTGTAGCTCAGCAGTTGCCGGTAGAGACGCGGATCAAAGGAACCATTGCGCTGGAAAGCCGCCATCTTGGCGATCCGGCCCTGAAGTTCTTCGTCGCTGACCGTCAATTTATAGCGGTGGGCATAATTGAGCATCAACTGGCGATCAATCAGGCTGTTCAGCGCCTGCTGCTTCAGTTTCAGCTGCGCGGCCATTTCGGAGGTGAACTGGTCTTTATACTGCTGCTGATAGCGCTGCAGCAGCCGGTCGTAAGCATCGGAAAAATCCTTGGCCGTGATGACGCTGCCATTCACCGTCGCCACCACGTTTCGCTTCTTGGCCGTCATGCTGCCCACCCCCCAGAAGGAAAAAACCACGATGATGACAAAGAACGCCAGTTTGACGATCCAGGATTTCACATTTTTTCTCATGTAGCGTAGCATTATAAAAAATACCCGTCGTAAAGATGGTTGAAAGATGGCTGCTGTCAGCTTTCAGTAAACTCCCCGGGAACCTTCCGCAAGGAATTTTGGTAAAACACTCAAAACGCAAGTTATTAAGCCAAGGAGGGCTTGGTGCCCGCAACCCAAATCAGGGTATCAGGATGTTCCGGCATGGCTCTC
>JAOZRP010000422.1 GCA_029940125.1 bacterium | reverse complement strand
TCGTCGTCGATAATCCGGCCCCCGGTTTCAAGATCAATGCGCGGCAGCAGGTCGGCCCGGGTTTCATCAACGGCATAGCGGCCGGCCTTGACCCCGGTGGCAGCCGATTTGAGGTAGAGATTGGCAGCCAGGGCTTCCTCAACCGCCTTTTTAATCGTCAGGCGGCGCTTGATGTCGGTCCGCTGTTCGTTGATGAGGTTGGCCTTGGTCCGGGTCAGGAGGCCGGGATAGATATCGATGGCCCTGGCCGTGGCCATGTTGATGGTCAGTTTGCGACTGCGCAGGAAGTCGACGTCAATGGAAGCGGGTTTTTCGCCATCCATAATGTCCGTGACCGCGACGGCGGTGCGCCGGGCCAGGTTGTCTTGCCATTCGCTGGTTTCAAGGCCGGCAAAAAAGCCCAGTTCCACCTGTCGGCTGCTCCAGATTGAGAAGGACGGCAGCTTTTTTTCAATCAGGCCTCTCGCCAGCGCCGCCGTTTCCGGCTCGGTGAAATGCCACAGGGGTCCGACCATTACCGCTTCAATACCGTCGGGCAGGCTGCTGAGCACCTCGCCGGCGGAGCTGTTTGCGGCAACAATGGCAACGGTAAGTTCGTGCCTGTTGCCGAAATCAGCGGCCAGTTGCTTTAATTCGGGAAGGGCGTCGACCACCCGCTGGTCCAGGATGATGGCTATTTTTTTAAAGGGGACGATCTTCCTGAAGGTTTCGACGTCCCTGTCAAGATAGTACATGGAGTCAATGTAGGTCAGGTTTTTGATGCTGCTGGCGGTACCCTTTTTACGCCGGCCCCGGAGGGCGAAATCGGCGATGTACGGGGCCAGCACCGGTTTGGGCAGAGTTTTCCTTTCCAGAACGGCGGTGGAAGACAGCACCCCAAGGGCCAGGATCAGGTCAGGCTTCGGCCCGGCAAAAAGGCGGTCCAGGGCCTCGTTGATCCCCTGGCTGGAATCGTGGCCGGAAAGAATCATGTTTTCGGGAAAGCGGACTTTCATGCCGTCGCCCATGATGGCTTTGATTTCTTTTTTGAACAGTTCAACCTGGGTCCGGTCGGCCGGTGTTGAACCGTCGGAAACAATGCCGATCTCCCAGACCTTCCGACCCCGGGCCTGGAGGGTCGGGGGAAAAAGGGTGGTCAGAAAAAACCCGCAGAGCAGAAAAAGACAGAGGCGTTTATACATGGTTGCTGGCTCCTGAGAAAAAATCATCTGATTTTGAAGAAAGTGGCGTACAGTACCGGAACGAAAACCAGGGTTAAAATGGACGCAAAGCCCAGACCGAAAACAATGGTCACCGCCATCGAGACGAAAAAGGCGTCCTGGAAAAGCGGAATCATGCCCATCATGGTGGTCAGGGCCGCCATCATCACCGGCTTCATCCTGGAAACCCCGGAGTCAAGGATCGAGTCGAACGGGGCCATGCCCGAGCGGATGTTGATGTCAATCTGGTCAATGAGCACAATGGCGTTCTTGATCAGCATGCCGGAGAGGCTCATGAGGCCGAGGAGGGACATGAAGCCGAAGGGCTGCTTCAGCAGCAGCAGGCCGGCAGTGACCCCGATGATTGACAGCGGTACGGTCAGCCAGATAATCAGCGGCTGTCGGAAGGCGTTGAACATGAAGATAACGATCAGGATCATCATGCCGAAATAGATCGGGATGTTGGCCGCCAGCTGCTTTTGGGAGTCAGCGGAATCTTCCAGCTCGCCGCCCCAGGCAATGTAGTAGCCGGGCTTGCCGGCTAGAGGGATGATGTCATCCTTGACAATGGGGATGGTCTTGGCAGTCCATTTTTCTCCTTTTTCCAGCGGGGTGCCGCGGTAGGCGGCCAGATCAACCCCCAGCTTCTGCTCAATGCGGGGCTTGACCCGGGCCATCAGTTCAGCCGGCAGTTCGCTGCGGGGGTCGGCGTGGATTTTGAGCATGGAAACCCGGTTCCAGCGGGCCCGCCGGGCGTCTTCCCAGCTGGTTTCCAAACCGTTGAGTACCTGCATGATATGGACGTCTTTCTGGGCCGAGGGGCTGAAAATCTGGATCTCAGTCAGGTCGTTGATGGTGTCGCGCTCGTCCTGCGGTGCCCGGGCGATGATCGGAATCAGGTCGATGCCTTCACGGTAGATGCCAGTGGTTTT
>JAOZRP010000421.1 GCA_029940125.1 bacterium | reverse complement strand
TGCATGCCCGGGCGGCTTCATCCCTGGTAAAAGTGGCCAATGCCTTTGACGCCGATGTCAATATCAGCAAGGATGAACTGCGGGTCAACGGCAAGAGCATCATGGGCGTACTGCTGCTGGCCGCCTCCCAGGGCAGTACCATCCAGGTGGAAACAGACGGGCCGGACGAGGAACAGGCCCTGGCCGCCCTGGGCGATTTAATCGTGGACGGATTCGGCGAACTGGAAGAATAACTTCTACTTTTTTCAGGAAAGCAAAGATCATGACCCAGACTGACAACCAGTATATCCTGCAAGGCATTGGCGTTTCCCCCGGGATTGTCATCGGCACGGCTTTTCTCCTTGACCGGGCGAAGCTGAAGCCCTCCATGGAAAAGATCCCCAGCGAACAGGTTCAGGCGGAGATCGACCGTTTTCTGACCGCCGTCGCCGCGGCCCGCCGGGAACTGCTTGAAGGCCATGAAAAACTGGTGGAAACCTCGGCCGAAAATCACGGCAATCAAAAGCACCTATATCTTTTTGACGTTCATCTGATGATGATGGACGACAAAATGCTCACTGACGACACCGTCAAGCTGATCCGGGAAAAGAAAATCAACGCCGAATGGGCTCTCAGCCTGAACGTGGAAAAGATCAAGAAAATTTTCAACCGCATGGACGATCCCTACATGAGGGAGCGGCAGGATGACATCTCCCACGTGGCCGAACGGATTCTGCGCCAGTTGATGAAGAGCGATTACGACAGCATTGAAAAAATCAGGAAGGACGTCATCCTGATCGCCCATGACCTGTCACCCGCCGATACCATGCAGTTGAATCTGAAAAAGGTAAAAGCCTTTGTCACCGATCTGGGCGGCCGCACGTCCCATACGGCCATCATCGCCCGGTCAATGGAAATCCCGGCCGTGGTCGGTCTTGAACGGGCCACGGAAATGATCAACGGCGGCAACCGGCTGATCGTTGACGCCATTGACGGCCGGATCATCGTCTCGCCGACGGAAGAGCAAATCAAAAGCTACCGGGAAAAAGCCCAAAAGCACCTGTTTTTCCAGCAGCAGCTGATCCAAAATCGTCATTTGCCGCCCTTGACTGAAGACGGTTATACCATTGAGCTGGCCGCCAACATTGAAAATCCCGACGAGGCGGAGTCCGCGGTCTCCCACGGCGCGGGGGCGATCGGCCTCTACCGAACGGAATTCATTTATCTTAACCGGAGCGACTTCCCTTCCGAAGAGGAACATTACCTGACCTATAAACGGGCCATTCAAAATGCCGACGGCCGGGAAATCACCATCAGAACGCTGGATCTCGGCTACGACAAACTTTCGAGCCACCACTTCCACGAAGACACCATCAACCCGGCCATGGGCCTGCGGGGCATTCGCCTCTGTTTCAAGCAAAAGGAGATCTTCCGCCAGCAGCTGCGGGGCATACTCCGGGCCAGCCACCATGGCAAAGTCAAGATTCTTTTCCCGATGATTTCCGGGGTCCGCGACATCAGGCAGGCCATCGGCATCCTGAATGAAGCAAAAGACAACCTGCGGCGACAGAATATTCCTTTTGATGAAAACATTCCTGTCGGCGTCATGATTGAAGTCCCTTCGGCGGCGGTCATTGCCGACCTGCTGGCTCCCGAGGTGGACTACTTCAGCGTCGGCACCAACGACCTGATTCAATATACCCTCGCGGTCGACCGGGTCAACGAGCATGTATCCTGCTTTTATGAACCCTTGCACCCTTCCATTCTCCGACTGCTGCAAAGCACCATCGAGGCTGCCCACGGCAATGGCATCCCGGTCAGCATCTGCGGGGAAATGGCCGGTGAGCCCCTTTACACCCTGGTGCTGATGGGACTGGGCATTGACCAGCTGAGCATGAACCCGCTTTCCATCCCCTATATCAAGAAAATCATTCGCAGCAGCACGTACAAGGAAGCCCAAGACATTGTCTCCCAATGCCTGACCTTCAAGGTAGCCACCGAGGTGGAAAAATACGTGGCCGAGGAAATGCGCCGACGCTTTCCCGATGATTTCCTGATGAATTTATAGTGAAGCGGTCAGCGGTCAGCCTTTAGCTTTAAAAAAAAGAAAACTATTACCTCCATGAGCAGCAAGACCTTGCGGGTGACAGTTAG
>JAOZRP010000091.1 GCA_029940125.1 bacterium | reverse complement strand
CCGGATAATTTTTCCGCCGGGGTGGCTGCCGTTGCCAGCCTGCAGGCGGTATTGGTGATCAAGGTTCTTTTAGGCGTTGAGCCCCTGCCGGCGAATGGTTGGTTTTCTTTCGATTTGAGGGAAGTTGACCTGGAGCGCATTGATTTCTGACCAGGTTGAGTCTTGCTAGCGTTGCCGGTGTATTTCTCCTATCTTATTCAGTTTCTTCTTTTTCTTCCTGTCTTTTTTCCATAAATTCCTTTATGTGGAGCGAATCCACCACTTTTCCGGGACAATACGTTTGGAAGTCGGCAAACAGCTTTTCGTTCAGGTCAAAACGTTTATAAATATCGTCGCTGCAGAAATGAAGGGCTGCGAGGGCCAGGGATTCAAGAATGGCGGTGGCGGCGGTAAAGCGGTGAAAAAGAGATGATTCATCGATGGGAACGACGAGTTGGTGGTCGGCGGTATGATACAGAGGCGAAAAGCTGCTGTCCGTGAGCAGGATCACGAAAGCTTTTTGATCAACAAAGTATTTTGCCACTTCATAGGTTGTCTTGGCGTAGGGATAGCGAAAAATGGCAAACAGGACGTCTCCCTTTTTGACATCAACCAGCGCGTCCGGGATGGTTGCCGAGTCGCCGCCCAATAAAAATGTGCGGGGCCGCAATCTTCTCATGAGCCCATGAAAAAGATGGGCCAGGGCATATGATGATCGTTGGCCGGTGATGTATAACGATCCAGGGGTTTCAATCATCAGCCGGGCGATGTTCATAAATGATTCGGTTTTGATCTGGGCATGGGATTCCTGCAGGTTTTTCATGATCGCATTCAAGCTTAAACCCAGCAGATCTTTTGTCTTACTGCTGTCCTGTTTTTTGATCAGTGTATATCTACCGACCGGCAGTTCCTGACTGACCACCAGATCATCACGTATATGTTGGAGAAACTGGGCATAACTGTCATATCCCAGTCGAGCAATGAATCGAACTACCGTAGCTTTGCTAACTCCGGTTTTCTGACTGATAGTAGTGGCACTTTCAAAAGCAATTTCAGGATAATGGCGAGCCAGAAAATCAGCAATTTTTACTTCGCTGGGAGTGAGTCTGGCCAGGGATCGAATCCGTTCAATAAGACTTTGTTCTTTCATTTGTGAAAAACCTGTTGCAAAAATAATTTTTATGAAATATATGTTTCTTTATTGTGACAGTTGGATAAGGTAATGTCAATATTTTTGGTTTTGATGTTGATGGATGTGGGGAAACCGGTGAGTTTCATGTTCTGCGGCCGTCAGGTAAAACGGAACCTTGTGGGTATTTGAAAAAAGATGAGTCAAAATATGACGATGCGACAATGGTTGAGTGATGTTCGCCGGGATTTTCACCGTCATCCGGAAATTGCTTTTGAGGAACGGCGAACGACTGACAAAATAGCGTCATTGTTGCGGAAAATGGAGTTGGACGTTCAGCTTTTTACTGATCTGACCGGAGTTGTCGGTTTATGCAAAGGAGACAATTCGGGGCCGACCATTGGCTTGCGGGCTGACATTGATGCGTTGCCGATTCAGGAACGAGGACAAAGTTCTTATCGGTCAGTACATGATGGCGTGATGCATGCCTGCGGCCATGATGTCAATACGGCAATCATGCTGGGGGTGGCAAAAAAGTTAGTGATGAACAATGTGCCTCTTGTGATGCGGGGCCAGGTGAAATTTTTATTTCAGCCAGCCGAGGAAACCGGTTCCGGGGCCAAGGCCATGATTGAACGGGGGGTGTTGGCAAATCCCAGCGTGGACCGGATCGTCGCCGGTCACATGTCACCAAACATTCCCTTGGGGCGGGCGGGAATTTTTAAACGTCTTGGCTACGCTTCCTCCGACCATTTTACTTTGGTCATCACCGGCAAGGGGGCTCATGCCGCCAGGCCTGAAGATGGCAATGACCCCATCGTTGCCACTGCTAATTTAATCCTTCAATTGCAGACCATCATTTCACGTAATATCACGCCAACCGGCGCCGGAGTGATAACCGTCGGTAAACTGCAGTCTGGAGACGTGGCCAATGCCATTCCGGAGCAGAGTGTGCTGGAAGGTACGATCAGGGCCCTGTCGCCGGCGGTTCGTGAATTGATTGTCAAACGGCTGAAAGAACTGGTTGCCGGTTTACAAATAAGCTTTGGCGTCGAATGCAATTTGCTTATTCATGAAGGAGTGCCGTCATGTGTCAATGACGAAGAAGTGGCGGTTTTCCTTTATGAGGTTGCCAGTGAAGTTTTAGGATCCGGGCAGGTTGACTTCATTGAACCCATTATGGGCTCTGAGGATTTTGCCTATTTTGCCCGGGCTTGTCCCAGTGCCATTATGCGTTTGGGTTGTTCCAACTCGGCTGCAGGAGTGGCTGCCCCGCTGCATTCGCCTTATTTTGATGTTGATGAACATGTGCTGGAAATCGGCACGGAAATTTTCTACCGGGCTGTGGAAAAATACTTAACCTGAGATAATAGACGGGAGGGCAACATGGTCGAAATCACGAAAAAAATTGCCGCATTGGTAACCCTGGTGTTGTGCCTGGTTGTATTTTCAGGAACTCCGATCCTGGCCAACAAGGCTAACGATACGCTGAATTTTGCCTGGAAAAAAGAACTGGAAACCCTTGACCGCTATTTCAATACGGCCCGGGAAGGAATGATTGTCAGCCGCTTGATTTGTGATGACCTGCTCTACCGCAACCCCGATACCAATGAGTATCAGCCCCTACTGGCCAAATCGTACCGCTGGATTGATACGACAACCCTGGAATTTGAATTGCGGCAGGGGATCACTTTTCACAATGGGGAGAAATTTGATGCGGATGATGTCGTGTATACCATCAATTTTGTTTCCAATCCCGACAACAAAATTCTTGTCCAACGGAATGTAAACTGGATACAGAAGGCTGAAAAGCTTGGGCCCTACAAAGTGCGAATTCTGCTCAAAAAACCATTCCCGGCCGCATTGGAATATCTGGCCGGCAACCTGCCCATTTATCCCAACGAATATTATGCCAAGGTTGGACCCGAGGGTTTTGGTCGGCAACCGGTGGGAACTGGTCCTTACCGGGTGGCGGAGGTTGATCCTGGCAAAAAGATAGTTTTCGTGAAAAATGACAACTATTTTAAAGACAGTCCCAAAGGCCAGCCTTCAATTGGCAAACTGGTGCAGCGCACCATTCCGGAAATGACTACCCAGGTGGCTGAGCTGATGACCGGTGGACTTGACTGGATATACATGGTGCCTACTGATCAGGCTGACAAGCTTTCCCGGGTGCCCAATGTCAAGGTTTTAAAAGCTGAAACCATGCGCATTGGTTTTCTGCAGATGGACGCTGCCGGTCGCTGTGGTGATTCTCCTTTTTCCAAACGGGCGGTGCGCCAGGCGATAAACTACGCCATTGACCGCGAGGCCATTGCCAAAAATCTGGTGGGAGGGCAATCCCGGGTCATTAACTCAGCTTGTTATCCTTCCCAGTTTGGCTGTACTCAAGAGGTGACGACCTACCCCTACAATCCGGCGAAAGCAAAAAAACTGCTGGCGGAAGCCGGTTATCCCCAGGGTTTTTCCGTTGATTTTTACGGTTACCGCAACCGTCCCTATGCTGAAGCCATCGTCGGTTACCTGAAAGCCGTAGGGATCAAGGCAAAACTTAAGTATCTTAAGTATTCCGCCTTGCGGGAAAAAACCTTTGCCAATAAAACTCCGTTCATGTTCCTGACCTGGGGTTCTTATGGCATCAATGATATTTCCAATATTACCGGTTATTTTTTCCGCTTCGGGAAACAGGACTTTTCCCGTGATGCCCAGGTGCGGGACTGGCTGGAGTTGGGCGACAATTCCATAGACCGTCAAGTCCGGCTTGATGCCTATACCAAGGCTTTGAAAAAGATTGCCGATGAAGCCTATTGGGTGCCGTTGTTCACCTGGGTGGCCAATTACGCTTACAGCAATGAATTGGATTTCACCGCTCAGCCTGATGCCGTACCGCGTTTTTTCCTTTCCAAATGGAAATAGTAACCGGCAGGATGCAACATGCTCCATTATACTTGTAAACGCATTGCCCTGGCTTTGTTGGTTGCCATCACGGTTTCCTTCCTCAGCTTTATGCTGGTGCGGGTTTCCGGTGATCCGGCTTATGCGCTGGCCGGTGAAAATGCCACGGCTAAGGAGATTGCTTTCGTCCGGGAAAAATATGGTCTTGACCGGCCCATCATGGTCCAGTACCTGGACTGGGCGCTCAAAGCCCTGCATGGGGATTTGGGACAGTCTCCCTATTTCCGGGAAAATGTCAGCGCTATTATTGGCCATCGACTGAAAGTAACCATGACGCTTGGGGCCAGCGCCCTGCTTTTTGCCTTGACTCTTTCTATCCCTTTAGGGGTATTGGCGGCCATTCGCCCCAATACCTGGATTGACCGGGTAGCGCTCGGCATTTCGGTATTGGGGCAGGCCATGCCTTCTTTCTGGTTTGGTTTGATTCTGATTCTGTTTTTTGGGGTTACCCTGCGCTGGTTTCCGGTTTCCGGCAGCAGCAGCTGGCGGCATTTTGTTCTGCCGACCATTGCCCTGGGTTATTATGCCACCCCGGCTTTCATGCGTCTTACCCGATCGGGAATGATGGATGTTCTGTCTTCTGATTACATCCGTACGGCCCGGGCCAAGGGCTTGCTGTCCGGCAGTGTTTTATTTAAACACGCCCTGCGCAACGCTATTATTCCCGTAGTTTCAGTGGTGGCGGTTCAACTGGGATTTATGCTCGGCGGTTCGGTGGTAATTGAATCGGTTTTCGCCGTCAACGGTTTTGGCCTGCTGGCTTACGAATCCATCGCCCGGGCGGACTTGCCCATGGTTCAGGCGATTGTGCTGATTCTGTCACTTATTTATGTCCTTTTAACCCTGTTTGCCGATGTGTTGAACGCCCTGCTGGATCCCCGCATCAGGGTAGCGTGAACTATGGACAGTAAAAAGAATTCTTCTTCTCCCTTTCCGGCAATATCTTTTCCCACGCCGGGCCAGATGATGTGGCGTCGCACGATTCATCATTGGGGTTTCCTTTTGGGAGCCGGCATTCTGGCAGTTATACTGGTCGTGGCTCTACTGGCCCCGTATCTGGCTCCCTGCGATCCATATCATCAGGATTTGGCCCATCGGCTTATCAACCCCATCTGGCATGCCGATGGGACTTGGAAGCATCCTTTGGGGACCGACGGTCTGGGCCGCGATTACTTGAGTCGGCTTCTCTACGGGGCGCGCATTTCACTCCTTATTGGCTTTGCGGCCATGTCCATTTCCGCCGTTATTGGTGCATCCATGGGCGTTGCCGCCGGTTATTTCGGCGGCCGGGTTGATGTGGTGGTCAGTTTTTTGATTACCACGAGACTGGCCCTGCCGGTTATCCTGGTAGCCCTGGCGGTTGTGGCCCTGGTGGGCGGCTCACTGCCAATGGTGATTACCGTTCTTGGTTTATTGATCTGGGATCGTTTTGCCGTGGTCATGCGTTCCACCACCCAACAACTGCGATCAGCGGATTACATCAATGCCGCTAAAGCTACCGGCTGTTCCACCATGAGGATTATTTTCGGGGAACTGCTTCCCAATATCCTGAACAACCTTATTGTGGTTGCCACTCTGGAAATGGCCAGGGCGATATTGCTGGAGGCGGCGCTTTCTTTCCTGGGCATGGGGGTCCAGCCACCGCTGCCCTCCTGGGGATTAATGATCTCCGAGGGCAAAGAGTTTATGTTTTTTACTCCATGGCTGATTGTTATTCCCGGGACAGTCCTGTTTATGCTGGTTTTGGCCATTAATCTGCTGGGCGACGGCATCAGGGATATTACCGCACCGGAGGGCCGTTCATGAGCCACCTGCTGGAAGTGAAGGATTTGCAGGTTGATTTGGCGATTCCCGCCGGGATTTTAAATGCGGTGAGGAATGTCAGCTTTTCGCTCTCCCGGGGGGAAACCCTGGCTCTGGTGGGTGAATCTGGCTGCGGAAAATCCCTGACGGCGATGGCGATCATGAATCTGCTTCCCGGCCAAGCCAGGCGTCAGGCGGCTGTTCTTTCCTTTGAAGGAGATGATTTGCGTCATTTCAGCCAGAAACAGATGGCTGATATCCGTGGCCGGCAGATGGCAATGATTTTCCAGGAATCAATGATGTTACTGAATCCCTGCTATACCATTGGCAATCAGTTGGAGGAGGCTCTGCTCAGACATCAAAAAGTTCCCCGACGACAGGCTCGGGACCGTGCTGTTTACCTGTTGGAAAAAGTTGGGATTACTGCCGCCGGCAGTCGATTGAAACAGTATCCACATCAACTTTCCGGCGGCCTGCGCCAGCGGGTGATGATTTCCATGGCTTTGATGTGCGGTCCGGCGCTGATCATTGCCGATGAACCCACCACCGCCCTGGATGTTACGATCCAGGCCCAGATTCTTTCCCTGCTTGCCGATCTGCAGCAGGAATTCAACATGGGGATGATCATGATTACCCATGATCTCGGCGTTGTTTCCCGCATTGCGGAGCAGGTGGTGGTCATGTATTGCGGCCAGATTATTGAGTCCGCGCCCACCAGGGAACTTTTTTCCCGACCCCTGCACCCTTATACCCAGGGATTGCTGGCTTGCATTCCCATCCCGGGCCGCAGCAAACGGGGCCAACACCTTGGTTCCATCCCGGGCACGGTGCCGACTCCAATCGGCCGGCTGCAAGGCTGTATTTTTCGCAATCGCTGTCCCCTGGCTATGGAAGCATGCGCCGAACAGACTGTGATCCTTCAGGAAATTGATGACCGGCGTTCTTATCGTTGTCTGTTAAGTCCGGACCGTGCTGGTTACAACTGGTTGGAGTATGACGAGCATGAATGAGCCGCTGCTGGAAATAAAAAACATCAGAAAAGTGTACCGTATTTCGGGGGGGATGTTTCAACGGCGGCGAACGTTGCGGGCGGTCAATGGGGTCAGTTTTGCGGTTGACAGGGGTTCCGTGTTGGGGTTGGTGGGTGAATCCGGCTGCGGTAAAAGTACGCTGGCCAAGATTATGCTGGGTTTGGAAACGGCCTCTGAGGGCAAAATTCTGCTTGAGGGGCAAGATATTGCCGCTCTTTCCTGCCGGCAGCGAACCCGTCGAATCCAACCGGTATTTCAAGATCCCTACGCTTCGCTTAACCCCCGAAAATCCATTCAGGCAATCATCTCACTGCCTTTACAAGTGCATAAAGTTGGGACAACAGCTGAGCAGAACGTTCAGGTTGAAAAAATCATGGATCTGATGGGTTTGCCCAGACGGGTGCGCTATAATTACCCCAATCAGCTTTCCGGCGGTCAGCGGCAACGGGTTGCCATTGCCCGGGCGCTGATTATGAAACCGGAACTAGTGATTTGTGATGAGCCTACTTCAGCCCTTGACGTTTCGGTGCAGTCGCAAATTCTCAATCTGTTGATTGACTTGCGCCGGGAATTGGGTTTGACTTATATCCTGATTAGCCATGATCTGGCTGTGGTTGAACACCTGGCTTCAAGGGTGGCGGTAATGTATTTGGGGCGGATTGTTGAAGAAGCGCCAACTGAAATGCTTTTTAAAAAACCGCTCCATCCCTATACTACCGCCCTGTTGACTTCAGTACTGACCCCGGATCCGGAATTAGGGCTGCCTGAAACTCACCTGGGTGTAGCCTATCCAAATCCCAGTGAGCCGCCTTCAGGCTGCACCTTTCACCCTCGTTGTCCCAAGGCTGTCGAGCGCTGCAAGGTTAAAATCCCTCAGCCGGTGCTGAAAGATGGCCGTATGGTTGAGTGTCATTTTCCCAATTATTAAAATCTTGCCGGTTTTTGTCAACTTGTTGTTTATAGTCAGGAAACCGGCCAGAGTTTTGGGGCCGGCTTCCTGACCTGATGGCTCTTGTTA
>JAOZRP010000420.1 GCA_029940125.1 bacterium | reverse complement strand
GAAACCGCCGACGACTGGACAGCAAAGTGGTCCGGGATGAAGCGGCCGATGGGAACGCTGGTCCCGGTGACGGCCGCGCCGCTGCCCAGGTAGTCGCTGTCGGTCACCGTCACCCTGATGATCCCCACCTCGCTGAAGGTCTGGCCGGAAATTTCTCCCAAGCCGCCGGCAAAATCCATTGACAAGGTTCCCAGACTGCCGCTGCTGCCCCCGGACGGGGCGACCAGGGCATGGGTCACGGCATTGTCGACGGCCTGGTAATGGGCAGTGACGCTGTTATCAGCCAGGTTGGCGCCGGCATCGGGAACGCCGTCGTTGTCGGCGTCGTCGTCCGGCTGCCAGACAACCGCCCTGGCCGAGAGGTTGAACGTGGTGCCGGCTTTGACAAATGCAGAGCTGTCGGCACCATGGTCAGCTTCCCAGTCGGGCGTGGTGGAAGAAACGGAAAAGCCCAGGGGACGGAAAACCATGGCCGGGTTGTTGACGCAGGACATGTCATAAGTGCCGTTGCCGTCGCTGTCGTAGCGGATTTCCAGCTGCAGTTTGCCGGCGTCGTCGTAGCGGAAAACCAAGGACGCTTCGCCGTCATCAAAATCAAGGCTCACCGGGGTCCAGCTTTCATCCACGTCGGTACCGTTCAACCGAAGGGGCAGGCTGCCGGATGTCGGATCAAGGTAGGAAATCTTTGCTTCCACGGCCAGGTGTCCGTCCAGCACCGACTCGCAGACCCCGGTGACCGGATTAACCCGCACCGCCTGGAGATTTACCGTCTGGGCGTTCCAGCCCTGGTCGGACGGCTTGCCGGACAGCTGGACGGTGTTGCCGGGATTGTCCCAGACAAGCCGGAACCCGGCCTTGTGGTAGGTTTCCGCCAAGCTGCCGGAGGCGCTGCCGTCAGCCACGGAAATCTGCACCACCTCGCTGTCGTCAGCCGCCGGGAGGTCGCTGTCCCGCAGCCAGAGTTTTATCTGGCCCTGGTCGGCGGTGGAAAAGGCATAGGTTGCCGAGCCATTGCCGCTGCCGGACCAGGCGCCCTGCGGCGGGTCGTCGTTGACCTGGCCGGCCAGGCTGTCGTACCAGAGCGCCCCGTTGTCCGCCGCCAGGGAAACGGTGCCCGTGTAGCCGGCCAGAAGATTACCGGAGGCATCCACCGCCTGGATGGCAACCAACTCCGCCCGGCAGGCCAGGGCCTGCTGGTCATTGTTCTCATCAGTGATGATAAAATGGTCAACGCTGCTGCAGGAGGGACAAATTCTCTCACTTCCATCCCAGTTTTTTCCATCAGCTTCCTGCTGATAGATATCCAGCACCTGGGAAGCCGTCAGGATGCCGGCAAAAATTTTCACCTCATCAACCCGCCCGTTAAAAAAAAGACCATTGCTGTCGGTGTAAAATTTACCCACCTGCAGCGGGTTGTCGGTAAAACCAATCCCATGATGATTGCTGGCCCTCAAAGAACCGTTGACATACAGATCATTGGTATCATCAGGGCCATGCACTAAAACCACATGATACCAGACCCCTGTCTCCGGCTTGATTCCAGATCGGAGATACACATAATTGCCGGCATCATCCGCCATCAATGAGGCAATACCTTGAGAGGTACCCACCTGAATATTCCAACCTCTTCCGGTATGGTGATTCACATTCGTCAGCTTGCTGACCACGCCATTCCAGGTGGACAATGAATCAGCCCTGAACCAGGTGGAAACGGAAAAACCGGTTGGCGGGTTGAAATCAGTTGATGATGGAATCTCCACATAATCATTCTGGCCGTCAAAATGCCCCACCCGGCAGATGCCGCCGTCGGCATCGGTACTGCTCTCCGTCACCGCGCCGTCTTTCGCCGTGCCATCATGGCCGTTGCCGCTGCTGTCCACAACTTCGCCCACAGTACCGGCCCACAAACATTCATCAAAATGATAATCAGCCTGGACTTTGACGCAGGAGCAACCATGCCGCTGATTGAGGATAACGGCCAGACCTGACTGGTCGACAGCTCCACGAAAAACCTGCACCTCATCCAGGTTGCCGATAAATCGGTTGGCCGTCTCCCCGTGATTTGTTTCGCCGCCGATGGAAGCCATGCCGCTGTCCGTCCCCCAGTCGCTGGTGAAAGTACCGGACGTATGGTTGACCA
>JAOZRP010000090.1 GCA_029940125.1 bacterium | reverse complement strand
AAACGAAAAGCCAGGATTGAGAATGCCAAGCCTTTGCGGGAGGTTTTTGCCTGAAATCATCAGGGCACGTTCTTTGGATTATAAGTTTTCGGGGTTCTGCCGGCCGGAAGCGTGGGAAAGTATTCGCCGGTAAAAAGTTGGTGATTGCTTGATTCCTGGTTTATTCGTGGTTCATCCAGCTACGCTTTTAAATGTGAAAATTAATTTTTTATATAATTTTCTTGAAAAAAATGCATTTTTAGTGCATTAATCTGTGTTAAATTCAAATATATGCTCAAGGAGACAAGATGCTCATTGAATTTAACGTCACCAATTTCCGTTCTTTCCTGTCGACTCAGCGTTTGCAAATGACGGCTGGATCGTTTGCCGATCTCCGGGAGGAAAACAGTTTTGCGCTTTCGATTCCAGGGCTTCCGCGTTTGTTGCGCAGTTCGGTTATTTATGGTCCTAACGCGGCTGGAAAAAGCAATCTTTTTAAGGCCTTCTTTTTTATGAGGCAGTTTGTCCTCACTTCCGCCCAGGGTCAGGAAGGAGATCCGGTTCCCGTCAGCCCGTTTTTGTTTGCTTACGAAAGTCCGACCCAACCAAGCGAGTTTGAAGTTATTTTTATTGCCGACGGGGTGCGCTATCAGTACGGTTTCGCTGCTGATCATGAGCGGGTTACTCACGAATGGCTGCTGGCCTACCCCCAGGGTAAGGCTCAGCGCTGGTTTGAACGGTCCTGGAACCCTGAAAAAGGGCAGGAGGAGTGGTATTTCGGCAGTAAATTCACCGGCAAAAAAAACATCTGGCAGCAGGCGACCCGGAGCAATGCGCTCTTCCTGGCGGTTGCCGTTCAGCTTAACAACGAGCAGTTAAAACCGATTTTCTACTGGTTTCGTGATCTGGTGGTCATTCGATATCAAGATATTCTTGATCCCGGATTTTCCAAGCACCAATGTCTGGATGAAGATGGACGCAGGCTGATCATGGAGTTTATGAACAAAGCCGATCTCAGCATTGATGATATCAAGTGCGAACAGCATGACTTTTCCGAGAGCGAACTTCCACCGGATATGCCCCGGGAAATGAAAAGTCTGATTCTTGATGATCTGCAGGGAAAGAAAACCTTTCGTATTTCGTTCGCTCATAAAATCAAAGATTCTGACGAAGTGGCCTGGCTGCCACTGGAAGAAGAATCGGATGGTACCAAAAAACTTTTTGCCTATGCCGCGCCCCTACTGGACGGCCTGGCAAAAGGGAGGGTGTTTCTGATTGATGAACTGGACAACAGTCTGCATCCTCTGATGTTGCGTTTTCTCCTGAAACTGTTTCATAGCTCCGATACCAACCGAAACAACGGACAGTTGGTTTTCAGCACTCATAATACCTCGGTTTTGGACCGGAAAATCATGCGTCGTGACCAGATCTGGTTTATGGAAAAAGACAAAGAGAACGCCAGTATCCTGTATCCCCTTTCCGATTTCAGACCTCGCAAGCACGAAGCTCTTGAAAAAGGCTACCTCCAGGGACGCTATGGAGCCTTGCCTTATATCGGTGAGGTTAATTTCTGATGGGCAGCGATAATCTGTTTCATAAATGCAAGGTGAGGCGGGCCGCATCGTTGCGTCGAACCGCTGCCAGGCGGGATTCCTATGATACGGTTCTCATCGTTTGCGAGGGAGAGAAAACCGAGCCCAATTATTTCCGGGAACTCCGGGATGACCTGCGCCTGAGCCATTTCAATATTGAAATAACTGGCAGCAGCCAAGGGTCGGCACCTATAAATGTTGTCAACCATGCCCTGCAGTACCACAAGGATTATGACAAAACCTTCTGTGTTTTTGATCAAGATCAGCATTCCAGCTACCAGCAGGCATTGGACAAAATTAAAGGGAAAGAAAACTCCCGGAAACATTCCGTTACGGCTATTACTTCAGTTCCTTGCTTTGAATTTTGGTTGCTTCTGCACTTTCGCATGACCACCAGGCAGTTTGCTGCCGCTTCCGGTTCGCATTGTGAGCTGGTCATTAAAGAGTTAAAAGAGTATCTGCCCGATTACCGCAAAGGATATCATGGCATCTATCAAAAGATAAAAACGAAGCTGTCTCAGGCTCTGGAAAATGCCGAAAGGGTTGCCAGCCACTGTGCTGCCGCCGGAACCGATCTCCCTTCAACCAAAATTCATCTATTGGTAAACTATCTGCTGAATTTGCACTCAGCGAAAGGACGCACCGGTTAAATGATTCCCTCCGTCCTGGCCCGGCACATTGAGCGGGGAGTCAAGGATTTCCTGCGCACGACCTTTCCGGTAACCAATCCTTTCTTTGCCGATCTCCTGGAGCGTTTTTTAACGGAGCCGGGCAACCTGTTCAAGGGGCCTTACCTGGATATCCAGCTGCCTTTCCAGGCGGGGGAGCGGGGCAATGATTATTTCCCCGACTTGCCGCTGCCGTTTCCGCTTTATCAGCACCAGGAAAGAGCTTTTGCCCGGCTGACCGGTCCCCACCCGCAATCAACCATTGTGGCGACCGGCACCGGCTCGGGCAAGACCGAGTGCTTTCTCTACCCGATTCTCGACTACTGCTATCGGCACCGGGGCGAGCCGGGCATCAAGGCCATTCTCATTTACCCGATGAACGCCCTGGCTGCCGACCAGGCCGGCAGGATCGCCCGCCTGATTTATCACAGCCGGCTGCGCGGCCGGGTGAGGGCGGGCATCTATATCGGTCAGCAGGAAAAAGAGTCTTCCCAGGTCATGCAGCCGGAGAAATTGATTTCCGACAAGAATACCCTCCGTCTTTCGCCGCCGGATATCCTGCTGACCAATTATAAAATGCTTGACTACCTGTTGATCCGGCCTGACGACCGGTCGCTGTGGCAGCAGAACGGTCCGGACACGCTGCGTTTCCTGGTGGTTGATGAGCTGCACACCTTTGACGGTGCCCAGGGGACTGATCTGGGATGCCTACTTCGGCGTCTCAAGGCCCGGCTGGCTATTGAACCCGGATATCTCTGCAATATCGGGACTTCCGCGACTTTAGGCAGCCGTGACGATCACACGGGACTGCTGGAGTATGCCGCGGCGGTTTTTGGAGAGCGGTTTTCCGCCGACGCGGTCATTACCGAGGCCCGTCTGAGTGCCGGGGAATTCCTGGGTGACCAACTGGTAGCCCAGGTTGACATCGTGCCGCCGGAGCGGGAAGCGGATCTGGACCCGGTCAATTTCGCCGACTACGAAAGTTATATTCGCGCCCAGCACCGGTTGTGGTTCGGAAGTGAGCCTGCCGGTGAGTTTGACGACCAGAAATGGCGGGTGGAGTTGGGAGAAAGGCTCAAGGGTCATCTTTTCTTTCAGAACCTGCTGAAGGTGTTGGGGGGTAAAACGGTCAGCCTTGATGATATCTTCAGCCGTCTGGAAAATGTCACCCGGGGGTTGCGGGAGACGACGGAAGATTTTCGGTTGAAAATGCTGAGCAGCCTTCTCTCCCTGGTTTCCGATGCCCGGGTCAAGGTGGTCAGTCATGGTGAAGATGGCCGTGAAACGGGAGAATACCGGCCGTTTCTGAATGTCAGGATACAGCTCTGGCTGCGGGAGTTGCGGCGCATGGTTGGGGAGGTGGGCCGCCGCCCCCGGCTTCGGTTTGCCGATGACCTTAATGAGGAGCAGTTGCGGGTTCACCTGCCATTGGTGCACTGCCGGGAATGCGGCAGCATGGGCTGGGCCGGTTTGAAGCGCAAGAATGATCCGGCGATCATGGGAAATTTGCAGGATTTCTACCAGGCTTTTTTCCGCCATGATCCGAAAGTTGTCTATCTCTTTCCCGAGGAAGCCGGCGACCGGGAAACTTCGATTGGTGATGATCTCTATTACCTCTGTCCCCAGTGCCTGCGGGTGACCAGGCTGGCGGAGCCGGACCGCTGTCCGGCCTGCGACCATCCGGAACTGATTCTGGTCTACATGCCCGATACCAGGGTGCAGCGGGGCAATCGCCAGGTGAGCCTTAATACCTGTCCCTATTGCGACAGTCCTGAAAGCCTGACCCTGCTGGGTTCCCGGGCGGCCAGCCTGACCAGCGTCATGATCGTGCAGCTGTTTTCCTCTTTTTTCAACGACGATAAAAAGTTGTTGACCTTTTCCGACAACGTTCAGGATGCCGCCCACCGGGCCGGTTTCTTCAACGGTCGGACTTTTCGCTTTAATTTTCGTACCGCCCTGCAGAAAGTGGTCGTGGAAGGGGGCGACGGTCTGTCACTGGCGGAAATGCCGGCAGCGTTTGTGGACTACTGGTCAAAACAGCTCGATGATCGCCGCTATATCGCCACGTTTTTGGCCCCGGACATGGACTGGCTCAGTGACTTTGAACACCTGCGGAAAACAGGCTATCTGCCTTCCGGTTCCGATTTGCGCCGGCAGGTTGACAGGCGGGTCGGTTGGGAAATTTTCAGTGAATACGGCTTTCGGACCCGGATCGGCCGGACCCTGGAAAAAACCGGTTCTTCAGTAGTTTGTCTGGATAAAGAATTATTGCGACAAGTGGCCGACCGGTTGGGCGAGGCGCTTCGCAACGAGTTTGAGGGCTTTCGTGACCTGGAGGAAAAACCGCTGGTCCAGTTCCTTCTCGGCCTGCTGCTGCACCTGAAAAACCGGGGCGGCATCATGCAGCCGGTGCTGCGCCGGTACATTGACAGTTTTGGCAGCACTTATCTGCTGAACCGGGAAAACTGGCTGCCGAATTTCGGCCCGGCTTCCCGGGCGCCGGTTTTTCTGACTACCAGAAAAGGGTCTCGTTTCGACCAGCTTTTCAGTAGCTCTTCCAGCCGCTTTACCTGGTATGAGAACTGGTATGAAAAAAATTTCCGCCTCTTGACTCCGCAACTGGATAGGGACATAACCAGGGATTTTTATCACCTGGTCCTGAAAATTTTGGTGGATATGGGGGTGCTGGAACAGCAGGCGGTGAAAAAGGAGCTGATCTGGGGTATCCGGCCGGAAGCCCTGGTGGTGTCGCCCCGGGTGCGCCAGCTGCGCTGCGAACACTGCGGCCACAATCTTTCGGTGGCGGCCGAAGAACTTCTCTTCTTTGAGCAGGCGCCCTGCCAGCGATTTCATTGCCGTGGCCGTTACCGCTTGTTTGAAACCGGAGTTGATTATTACGGCAGACTTTACGCGACCGGCGATGTGGCCAGGATTTTCGCCCGGGAGCATACGGGGCTGCTGCCCAGAGCGGAACGGGAGGACCTGGAGGTGGCGTTCAAGGCCGAAAAGGGCAATCGGCAGCCATGGTTCCCCAATGTGCTCTCCTGTACTCCCACGTTGGAGATGGGCATCGATATCGGCAGCCTGTCATCACTGGTTCTCTGTTCGGTGCCGCCGGCCCAGGCGAATTATCTGCAGCGAATAGGCCGGTCGGGCCGCCGCGACGGCAATGCCCTGAACCTGGTGGTGGCCAACGCCAGGCCGCATGATCTCTATTTTTTCGCCGCGCCCGAGGAAATGCTGGCCGGCCGGATGGATTCCCCCGGGGTTTTCCTTGACGCGGCCGCGGTGCTGGAAAGGCAGTTTACCGCTTTCTGCTTCGATCGCTGGGTGGCTACCCAGCCGGACGCCTTGCTGCCGCCGCGTCTGGGTCAGGTGCTGAACAATCTGGAACCGGTTGATCAGGGGAAATTTCCCCATACGTTCATCCATTATCTTGATCTGCATCAGACGGAACTGCTGGAGAAGTTTTTTACCCTTTTTGCCGATGGCGGCGGGCTCAGTGAGACGTCAACCGAAAAATTGAGAATTTTCGTGGCCGGCGACCGGGACCGGGAAGACAGTTTGCGTTACCGGGTCATGAACGGTTTGCATGCCCGCCGCCGGGAAAGGGATTCTCTGCGCCGCAAGGTTCAGACCTTGAATGGCAAGATCAGGAAGAAAAAGCAGGGGCCGCGCGACCAGAATTTTGAGCGGGATCTGCGAGAGCTGCAGATTGAAAAATCAGCGCTGCAGGCCCTGGCCAAAAGCATCGGTGACCGGGATACGTACAATTTCTTTACCGATGAAGGCCTGCTGCCCAATTATGCCTTTCCCGAAATCGGGGTTATGCTCAATTCCCTCATTTACCGGCGCAAAAGCAAGGTCCAGGAAGGGGAAGGGAGTTACGAAACCTGGAATTACGAGTATGAACGCCCGGCGGCCAGCGCCCTGGCGGAGCTGGCACCGGAAAATACTTTTTATGCCGGCGGCCGACGAGTCAGGATCGATCAGGTTGATATGACGGTGTCGGAAATTGAGACCTGGCGTTTCTGCGACCGGTGCTCCTACAAGGAATTGCTGGGACAGGAAGAGGAAAGGGAATGCTGCGTTAAATGCGGCAGCCCCATGTGGTCCGACGAGGGGCAGAAAAGGCGGATGATCAGGCTTCGGCAGGTGTTTGCTTCGACGGCGGACAAACGGAGCCGCATCAGCGATGACAGTGATGACCGGGACCCGGTGTTTTACCACAAGCAGATGCTGGTGGAATTTGATCAGCAACAGGTGATGGCGGCTTTCAAGGTGGATGCGGACTTTCCTTTTGGTTTCGATTTTTTGGCCAAGGTGGACTTTTGTGAAATCAATTTCGGGGAAAAGAGTGAATTTGGCGAAAAAGTTGCCATTGCCGGTGAGGAAACTGCCAGGCAGGGGTTTGCCCTTTGCCGGGTCTGCGGCAAGGTCCAGGAGCGGAATGACGGGGAACCCGTGCATGCTTTTACCTGTACGGCCCGTGACCAGGAGAGCGGTAAAAACCTGATTGATTGTTTTTATCTGTACCGGCAGTTTGTTTCGGAGGCTATCCGGATTTTGCTGCCGGTCAGCATCATTGCCGGTTCCGACCGGAAGCTGCAATCGTTCATTGCCGCCCTGCAGCTGGGATTGAAATTGAAATTCCGGGGGAAAATCGACCATTTGCGGACCACGGTTCACGAGGAGCCGTTGGCGGATTCTTCCTTCAGACGTAAATACTTGGTTCTTTATGATACGGTTCCCGGCGGTACCGGGTATTTGAAACAATTGATGGGTTCAGAACAATTGATGGAAGTTTTGGAACTGTCGCTGGCGGCATTGAAGTCATGCCCCTGCAACCAGGAAGAGGGCCGGGACGGCTGCTACCGCTGCCTGTTTGCCTACCGGAACAGCTATCATATGCCGGAGACTTCCCGGGATACGGCCATTGAACTGCTGGCCGAGATTTTGGAATATCGTAATCGTCTGGTCCGCACCGAAAATCTTGGCAATATTTCCATGAATACCTTGATTGAGAGCGAACTGGAAGCCAGATTTCTGGAAGCTCTCAGGCAGTCACACGCGGTGGAATTGCCGGTCGCTTTAAAAAAGGATGTCGTCAACGGCAAGCCGGGCTATTTTTTAAAGGTTGGAGAACGGGCTTATTATCTTGAGCCCCAGGTTGAACTGGGCGAATTGACCGGGGTGGCGGTTCCATCCCGGGCGGATTTTGTCATCAGATCGGCGCGGATTCAGGACGAGGTCAAACCGGTGGTCGTTTTTCTCGACGGCTTGACCTATCACCGGGACCGGGTGGGCCTGGATATGGCCCAGAGAATGGCCATTGTCCAGAGCGGAAAATATCATGTTTGGTCTTTAAGCTGGTATGATGTTCAGGATGTGTTTGTCAAGCAGCAGAATTTTTACCGGGACTATCTGGAACCGGCGAGCCTGCCGGCCGGGAAAAAGTTTGACCAGTTGTTGGAAGGCTACCAGCTGACCGCATACAAAAGTCTTGAACGGCAGAGCAGTTTTGCCCTGTTGCTGCGGTTTTTGCAACAGCCGGAAACCGAGCAATGGCGGCGGTTTAGTTTTGTCTGGTCGCTGTTGCATATTGACGCTGATCGCTTTGCCGATCCGGCGGCGGTTGCTAACTGGCGGGCTGAGATAAAAGATATTTTTCCGGCGGCAATGGCGACCAGGTTTATCACCGTGGATGGT
>JAOZRP010000089.1 GCA_029940125.1 bacterium | reverse complement strand
ATAGGTTTTCCCGAGTTGTTGATGATCCTGGTGGTTGCCCTGCTGGTTATTGGGCCCAAGAAGCTCCCGGACCTGGCTAGATCATTGGGCAAGGGGCTGGCTGAATTCAGAAAGGCAACCGATGATCTGAAAGATACCATATATCCGCAGGAACCGGCGAGCGAGGTTAATGCCGAGCAAACGGCCCAGCAACGGCAGGTGGTTAAGCTGCCTCCGACTCCAGATGTAGACGAAAGCGTAAAGACCGAAGAGAATCCGGATGTCCAGAAAACCGAAAAAGACCCTGAATGATCAGGAAATGACCCTGACCGAACATCTGGAGGAACTTCGCAAACGGCTTATTGTCTGCGCCGTAGCGGTCGGGGTGGCTTTTTGCGTAACCTATTATTTTTCAAAAGATCTTTTTCGACTCCTGATGGCGCCCCTGCTGGAGGTGATGCCGCCGGAACAGGGGCTGATTTTCACTGGTCTGCCGGAAGCTTTTTTTACCTATCTGAAAGTTGCCCTGGTAGCGGCGGTTTTCGCTTCCGCCCCGGTTATTCTCTATGAAACCTGGCGATTTGTAGCCCCGGGGCTCTACTCCCGCGAGAAGAAATATATTTTCCCTTTCGTTTTTCTCTCCACCCTTTTTTTCGTCGGTGGGGCGCTATTCGGCTATTATGTCGTTTTTCCCTTCGGCTTTGCCTTTTTCGTTGGCTTTGCCACGGATTTTATTCGCCCCATGCCTTCGGTAAAGGAATATTTTTCTTTTGCCACCCGGATGCTCTTTGCTTTTGGCGTCGTTTTTGAACTGCCTGTTTTTACCATGTTTTTATCCCGGATCGGGTTGATTAACCACAAAATGCTGATCCGGCAGCGTAAGTACGCTTTTTTGGCTGTTTTCGTGATTTCAGCGATCTTAACGCCGCCGGATGTCATGAGCCAGCTCATGATGGCGGGCCCTCTACTGATTCTGTATGAAATCAGCATTGTCGTGGCCCGCATATTCGGTAAAAAAATAGTGGAGGATGATCAGGAAGACGAGTCGCCTGAGCAGGAGAATGACAAGGAGAAAACGTCATGATGAAATCATTGTTCCGTCGCTGTTTCATGCTGGTATTGCTGTTCTGTTGTCTGGCCATAGTTGGATCCTGTCTTCCCATTGCCGACGATTTGCGCTTTAACGTCAAGATTGATTCCCTGGACGGGTTGAAGCAGGGCGACCGGGTGTACTTCAAGGATTATCCGGTTGGCAAGGTTGAATCCATTACGGTTTCCAAGGATGGTTCATTCATCATTCAGGTATGTATTCAGGACGCCCAGCGGGCGGCGGCAATGAGGAATCATCTTTACATTCTGGACGATGATCCTGAATCGCCCGGCCGGAAAGCCATCATGATTAAAAAGGGCGAAGAGCCTTCAACCGTACCCATTCACGAAGGAGAAACCGTAACCGGTTTTACCAGCCTGTCCTACTACCTGCAGAAAAACCGGGAGACAATCAAGGAAGCCTCTGAAGAGCTGAGCCGATCTTTTGATGAATTCATTCAGGAGCTGAAGGAATTGCCGGAATCAGAGCAGTACCAGGAATTGAAGAAAAACCTGCAGGAGTCCCTGGAGGAGCTGCTCAGGGAGGGGGAACGGTATAAAGAGAAGATTCAGCAGGAAATCCTGCCGGAGCTGCAGCAGCAGTTGGAAGAATTCAAGCAGAAATTTCAGAATGAACAGCCGGAGTCGGCCCCTGGAAAGAAGCAGGATCCCCCTCCGGAGCGTCAAAGCCTGTAGGGTCTGCTTGCAGACAGCATCCCAAGGATTAAAGCAAAAATGGCAATGATAGTTAAACTTTATAATGATTTACCCCGGGAACGGCTGCTTCAGCAAGCGGCTGAAAAACTCAATGACGGTTCCCTGGCCGTGGTTCCCACTGACACCAACTACGCCGCCGTCTGTTCCATTGACAGCAAGCGGGGCATTCAGCGTCTTTATTCCCTGAAAACCGGTAAAAAACAAAAACAGTTCACCCTGTTTTGTGCCGATTTGACGGACATCAGCCGCTACGCCGTGGTTGGCAACCAGGCCTATCGGCTGATGAAAAGCCTTATCCCCGGTCCTTATACCTTTATTCTTCCGGCCTCCCGTCAGGTTCCGAAAATGGTCATGACCCGCCGCCGAACCGTCGGCATCCGGGTTCCGGACCGACCGGCCTGCCAGGCGCTGATTACCTGCCTGGGAACCGCGCTGCTGGGGGTAAGCGCTCGTGACGAACAGGGACGGGTCATTGGTACGGTGCCGGGTCTGGAGCGCTATTACCATCACCTGGTTGATTATGTCTTCGATGCCGGCGACATTGATTCTGAATCGTCAACAATTATTGATCTTATCCAGTCGCCGCCGGAAGTACTGCGGGAAGGCAAGGGTAAAATTGACTACTAAACGCGGGTGATTTTCCCATCACCGGATGTATTGTTCACCGAATATGGGCGGGGCGGAAGCTTTTATCGCCTGGCGCTCCCGGTGTTTTTTATTGACTGGATGCAAATAATTTTGATAGGTTTGCCCAAGGCGTTGACAGCGAAGCTGGATCATGTGGACGGCTCGGCTTTTAAAGTCCCGGAAGCCAATGCCTGTCGAGGAGCATAGATTTATGAACAACAGAATAAAAATAGCCCTGTTTGTTGTGCTGGTGCTGCTGGTGCTGTTGGGCGCCGGTGCGGCTGTTTATTTTTCACCTGAGGTTAAAGCCCACCAGCGGGGGGTGCTGGTCAACCTGTATGGAGAGCATAAGGGGGTGCAGGCAAAAGAGCTGCCGCCGGGGAAGTATATCTGGTTTGTGTCGGGGTTCAACCCTTTGACCCAGAAGCTTTTTATTGTTGACATTGCCGAATCTAATCTGGAGCTGATAAACAGCGGTCCTGTCGACGGGAAGCAAGAGGAGGCGGAAGCCGGCGGTGTCGTCCTGGAAACCAGGGATGGCGCCGTTATCCATGCTGATGTCAGCATCTGGTATCGGATCCTGCCCGACAAAGCCGATGTTTTTGTCACGACGGTGGCGCCCGGCGATGTTGCCGGCCTGCTGGCTGATACGGCCCGGTCGGTAATCCGGGCCAAATCCGGCTACTTTGAAGTCGAAGAAGTTTTCAATGGGCGGATCAAGGAAAAGATTGCCGATTTGTCCAGGGACGGAATGAATGAAGAACTGGGCAAACGGGGAATGGAAGTCGTTTCCGTCGAGTTTAAAAATCTGGTTTTCAGTGACGAGATTACGGCCAAGCTGACTGAGAAAATTTTGTCGGCAAAAGATATTGAAATCAATAAAAACAAGACCCTGGCCGCGGCTGAAGCTTCGAAGGCCGTGGAAGTAAAGTCCAAGGCAAAGATCCAGCAGGCCGAAGCGGATAAGCGCAGTACCGTGCTGGCTTCCGAAGCCCGCAAAATTGAGGCTATGAACAGCATGGAAGCCGATAAAATGAGAGCCGTCGGCATCTTGGCAGTCGGTAAAGCCAAGGCCGAGGTCAAAGCCATGGAAATGAAAACCTATGAAGGTGCCGGCGGTGATCGCTACATGCGGGTCAAGATTGCTGAAGCTCTGGGGCACGGCATGTCGAACTGGAAAATCGTGCCGCAAAATACGGATATTGATGCCATCGTTGAAAAATTTTACCAGGCTATCAAAATTGCCATCCCTGCCGTTCAGACTAACAAGCAGGAACAGCCAGGGGTGAAAACCAAAAAATAGGGCTGCCTTTTTTAAAGGACAGCCCGCAATAATGCCGCCATGGCATAAAGTTGTTTTTGTCTACCCTGTTTTTGTCTCCTGTTTGTCCTCCAGATCGAGCTCCAGGTCGAAAATCTGGTCTTCCTCCGATAATTCGATGACCTTGCCATGATCGTAGTCTTCATCTTCAAGGGCATCGCTGTTTTGCTCGTCGCTTATCTCGGCATCCAGCTCCGGCAGCTCCTCGTCTTCCACAACGGATTCTACTTCGATGTGTAAATTTTCAAGCTGATCATCACTGGGATTGAAAACTGCGGCCATTTCCGGCTTTTCTTCCGCCGGCGGCATTTCATCCGGAAAGTCATGGTGCAATCCGGTTTCCAGGAGATTTTCCATGCTGCCCAGCCCCTCTAAGGGCGGCGCGGCATCATCCATGGCGCTGCTGACCGCGATAAGCTCCTCTTCTTCCTGATGTCCGTTGTCATCAGCCGAAGTGTTTTCCTGGCCGCCGTCTGCTTCACCTTCCTGCTTTTCCAGATCGGCATCTTCCACCTGATTTTCAACTTCCGGTGCCGCGGCCTCTTCAACCTTCAAGATCGGTTTGCTGACCTGCAGGTTAAGTTTTCTTCTGACTTCATCCAGGAGTTGACCGCATTTTTTGCATTCAGTCAGGTAATCAAAGCTGGTGTAATTGCATTTAGGACATTTCATGGTTGACCCCGTTAAAGTGAAAGTTGAGAAACGCAGCTGAAAAAAGGCACTTCCTGTTTCAGCCATGGGCTAGACTCATGTACTCACAGGCCATTCGTCAAAATTCCAAAATTTCTTAAGGCTTTTTTCCGGCTAGCTGGATGAAGGGATAGGGGAATACGGGGCTTCCGTCAGGTAGCGGACAACGGCCGTGGCGGCAATGACCGCGGTTTCAAGGCGCAGGATGTTGGGGCCGAGGTGGATTGTCCGGCAGTCGTGTTCATCCAGATACGCAACCTCATCCGGCGAAAAACCACCTTCGGGACCGATAATCATGATGACTTCCCGGGCCCGGGCCAGGGAAGCGGCCTGGGAGGCGATGCCGTGGACTGCCTGTCCGTGAAAAAGCAGTTTGACGCAGTCCTCTGCCGCCGGCAGGGGCAAAGAGGACAAGGGAAGGGGGGAGTGTATGTCCGGCAGGTAAGGATTGCCGCACTGCTTGGCTGCCTCCAGGGCGGTTTTCCGCCACTGGCTGAATTTTCTTTCCCGGTCCCGGGATTTAGCCGGCAGTTGTTTGACCGCGTAGCGGGTTTCCAGCGGCATGATCCGGCTGATTCCCAGTTCAACTGCTTTCTGGATCACGAAAGAGAACTTTTTCCCTTTGGGAAGGGCCAGGGCCAGGGTAAGGGGAGGGATGGCCGGGGGATGGCGGCGATGGCTGGTTACTTCAGCGGCAAAGGTTCCCGCAACCGCATCAACGGCGGTGATTATGCCGGAATAGGTGCCGCCCCGGCCGTCGAGAAAGTTGATCTGGTCACCGGTTTTTTTTCGCAGCACGGTGATGACATGACGGTATTCTTCCCGGTTGAAAACGGCCGTGCCGTCGGTTATCCGGCTGGCAAAGCTGAAGTTGGCCATGGCAAAAAACCTATGAGGAAATCTCCCCGGGGGCATTGCCCAGGGCGGCAAAAAGATCGTAGTCGTGTACCTGGCTGATGTTGGCCGACACTATTTCTCCCGGTTGGGCGAAACCATCGGTTATGTAGGTGACGCCGTCAATGTCAGGAGCCTGGAAAGGGGTTCTCGCCTGGAGCAGGAATTCGGATTCCCCGCTTTCACCTTCCATCAGCACCGGCAGGCTTTTGCCCAGGTACGCCTGCAGGTGCCGGCTGGTTGCCCGCCGCTGGCAGTCCATGATGATCCGGCAGCGTTCCTCCTTGACGGCGTCTTCCACCTGACCGCTCATCGTGGCGGCCCTGGTTCCGGCTTCCGCCCAGTAGGGGAAGCAGCCGAGATAGGTGAAATGTCCCTCGGCAATAAAATCGAGCAGCTGCTGAAAATCGGCTTCCGTCTCACCGGGAAAGCCGACGATCACCGTGCTTCGCAGGTGGATTTTCCGTTTTAACGACTCCAGGGCCTGGATGGTTTTCCTGATGGAACGGGAGCCGCCGTGGCGGTTCATGCGCTGCAGCACGGCGTCGCTGATATGCTGAACCGGCAGGTCGAGGTAGGGACATATTTTGGTTTCCTGGCCGAGGAGATCAATGAGTTCGGGACTGATTTTTTCGGGATAGGCATACAGCAGGCGAATCCATTCCAGTCCGTTGATGTCATTCAGCCTTTCCAGCAGCGGCACGAGACCCTGGTCCTTCCCGCCGTAGGCGGTGATGTCCTGGGCGATAACAATCAGTTCCCTGGTGCCGGCGGCGGCCATTTCCGCGGCCCTGCGGACCAACTCTTCCAGGGGGAAGCTGATCTGCTTTCCCTTGATTCGGGGAATGGTGCAATAGCTGCACCGGTTGTTGCACCCCTCGGCGATTTTCAAATAGGCGGTGTAAGGAAGGCTGGCAGCCTGGGGCAGGCCGGCGGTGCTGCGGTAATCCGGCGGCTCCACCTGCAGCTTTGCCGGCGACCCGCCGCGCAGGAGATCCAGGAGCAGATCGGGCAGCTTCGGGAAGGCCGAGGTGCCGATGGCCAGGTCAATCTCGGGAATTTGATCAAGAAGTTCCTGCGTGTAGCGCTGGGGCAGGCAGCCCATAACCACCAGGAAGCGACAGCTTCCCCGCCGCTTCAGCTCGGCGATCTCCAGGATGGCGTCCAGCGACTCCTCGACGGCCGGCTGGATGAAGGCGCAGGTATTGACAATGATTATCTCGGCTTCGTCGACCCGGGAAACAAGGGGAAAATGCTTCCCGATCAACAGGAACAGCAGCTGTTCGGCATCCACCTGGTTTTTGGGACAGCCCAGGGTAATGACCGCGGTCTTCGGCAATGCCATTATCCGTTGACAACCACCTTTTCCAGCCAGCCGTGGGTGTCGGGAAGCAAACCGTATTGAATACCGGTAATGTGGTCGAAAAGACGCTGGGACAAGGGACCGACTTTCCCGTCGTTGAGCGTGAACACCTGGTCTTGATATTTCAATTCACCCACCGGCGAAATAACTGCCGCCGTGCCGGTGCCGAAGATTTCTTCCAGTTTGCCGCTGCCGGCGGCCTTGATCACTTCATCAATGCTGATTGATCGTTCGGCGTTGGGAATACCCCATTCGCTGAGAATGGTAAGGACGGAATCGCGGGTGGTGCCCGGCAGAATGCTGCCGCCCAGGGGCGGGGTGATGACTTCCCCGTCAATCTTCAGCATGATGTTCATGGTCCCCACTTCTTCAAGAAATTTAAGTTCCTTGGCGTCCAGCCAGAGAACCTGGGCATAGCCCTTCTCCTTGGCTTTCAGTGCCGACAGCAGGCTGGCGGCATAGTTTCCCGGGGTTTTTATGTCGCCGATGCCGCCCTGTGCGGCCCGCACGTATTCGTTTTCCACCAGGATTTTTACCGGGTTGAAGCCTTCAGCATAATAAGCGCCTACCGGCGACAGGATAATGAACAGGCGGTAGGTGTTGGAAGGACGGACGCCGAGAAAATTGTCCGTGGCAATGATGAAGGGCCGGATGTACAGTGCCGTTCCCTTGGCATTGGGAACCCATTGGTGATCGATTTCCAGCAGCTTTTTGAGTGCCTCAAGCAGGAGGTCGGGATCGACCCGGGGAATGCACAGCCTGTCGGCGGAACGGTTCAGCCGGGCAAAATGGGTCTGGGGCCGGAAGATGCCGATATTGCCATCCTGAAGGCGGAAGGCCTTCATGCCTTCAAAAATGGCCTGGCCGTAATGGAAAACCATCATGGCCGGTTCAACGCAGAAAGGAGCATAGGGTTCAATGCGCGGGTGATGCCAACCCTGTTCCGGGTTGTAGTCCATGACCAGCATATGGTCGGTGAACAGCTGGCCAAAACCCAGCTGGTCGGCGGCTGGGATCGCTTTTTTAACGGCATTGCGGGAAATGGTGATTCTTTCCATGATATATGTGCTCCTTGGCTGTGAATGTTGGTAATGAATGACGACATGCTAACTGCTGACTGCTGAAGGCGTTCATCAGGAAATGAACGTTTTCGGATGAACGTCATTTCGGCCTATAGCAGGTTTCACTTTTCTTGACAAGGCGCAAAATGCGTGACAAGTTGGGTCCAAGGCGGGCTTGACGCCCGCAACCCAAATCAGGGTATCAGGATGTTCCGGCAT
>JAOZRP010000088.1 GCA_029940125.1 bacterium | reverse complement strand
ATTAGTGCCTTATTCCTGAAAGGCTGTCATAAAAAACAAGAAAATCCAACTTGCTGCCAGGAATTGATTTCAGGAGGTTTGGGCTTGGATCGTAGCGGCATTGGCCGCCGAACGAATCACCACGACGGTGATTCGCGGCGGACACCTCGGAGCTGCACACGATGTGCAGCGAGAATGAGCGAGAGCCATGCCGAAACCTCCTGGAAAAATTTCATTTGGGTTGCGGGATTTGTTCCCGCATGAGGTCCGTTGTGTAAAGGAAAAGAGCAATGCCTGCTGATGTGAGTCATATTGAACAGATGGTCAGTGTCTGCCGGGACGCCCGGACGATTCTGATTGCCACCCATGTCAATCCGGACGGGGATGCCATCGGCTCGTCCCTGGCCTTGGCCGAAACCCTGGAGAAACTGGGGAAAAAGGTGGTCCTTTATGATCGCGACCCGGTTCCGTACATGTTTACTTTTCTGCCGCTGGCCGACAGGTTTACTTCTCAGGTGCCGGAAAATGAAACCTTCGACCTGCTGCTGCTGCTTGACTGCAGCGAATTGAGCCGCACGGGCGACGTCCTGACGAATTTCAGCGGTTATCGGCAGCTGGGCTGCATCGATCATCATGTTACCAATGACCATTTTGCCCAGGTAAACTTGATTGACGCCGAGGCCAGTGCCACGGCGGAGTTGATTTACGAGGTGGTGTTCCGTCTTGACCCGGATTTTTCCCGGGAGGTGGCGGTTAATATTTATACGGGCATTATTACTGATACCGGTTCTTTTCATTATGCCAACTCGACGCCGCGCTCTTTTGAAATTGCCGGGAAAATGGTTGACCGCGGCGTTGATCCCTGGATGGTGGCGCAGCAGGTGTATGAAAGTGAACCGGCAAGCCGGCTGCAGTTGCTGGGCTGCGTACTGCAAACCCTGCAGATTGCCCCGGATGGGAAGGCCGCCTGTGTGGTCGTGACCCGGGAAATGTACGAGCAGACTGGTACCAACGCGGAGCATACGGATCGCCTGGTCAACTATCCCCGGTCCATCGCCGGGGTTGAGGTGGCTTTTCTTCTCCGCCAGGAGGATGAACAATCCTTCAAGCTGAGTTTTCGCTCCCGGGGGAAGGTGGACGTGGCTTCCCTGGCCCAGGAATTCGGCGGCGGCGGCCATAAGAACGCCGCCGGCTGTTACCTGACCGGTACGGCTGAAGACATTATTCGCCTGGTTTTTGAGAAAATAGCCCGGTTATTGCGTGACCAGGATGCAGAGACGACGCCGCTGGCAGCCGGAGCGGTTCATTGATGGATGGCTTTGTTATTATTGACAAACCGATTAATGTAACCTCCCAAACCGTCGTCAGCCGGGTGAAACGGATACTGGGCAGTCGCAAAGCCGGGCATACGGGGACGCTGGATCCGCTGGCCACCGGGGTTTTGCCGGTGGCGCTGGACAAGGCCACCAGGCTGATTCCCTATCTGGACGAGTCACTGAAAATATACAGCGGGGAGTTCTGCCTGGGAGTTGAGACGGATACCTATGACTGCCAGGGAACCGTCCGGCGCCGGTTTACAGGAAACTTGGACTTTTCTCCCGGCGACCTGGAACGGGTGATGGCTGATTTTACCGGGACCATCAGCCAGGTCCCGCCCAGTTACTCGGCCTTGAAGCACAAAGGCAAGCCGCTGTACGCGCTGGCCCGCAGCGGCAGCCCGGTGACGCCGGCGCCCCGGCAGGTAACGGTTCATGCCTTTGAACTGCTTTCGGTGCACCTGCCAAGGGTGGCTTTCCGGGTTTCGTGTTCCCGGGGAACTTATGTTCGTTCACTGGTTCATGATCTGGGAGCACGGCTGGGCTGCGGTGCCATGCTGACCGCCTTGTGCCGGGAGCGAAGCGGACCGTTTCTGCTTGCCGACGCGGTTTCGCTGAAGCAGCTGCAGTTTGCCGTTTGGGATGGCGATTGCTCGGCGGTTATCCCCATGACCCGGGTTTTATCCCGGATGCCGGCGTTGACCATTGAGGATGAGGAGCTGATAGCCTTGATTCGCACTGGATCGGCACTGCCGGAACGGCTGATGGGTCATTCCTTGACCCAACCGCCCGGGACCGAATACAAGCTGATTGATTCGGTGGGCAACCTGCTGGCGATTGCCTGCCTGGTTTTGGAAAACAGCTGCTGTCAGCTACGGATGAAGAAGGTGTTTGTGCAATAAAATCTTTACATTTAGGGAGTCCTGTGATATTCGCAGGTAAAGAAATTTGTGGCTTGAGGCCAGGGTTTGATTATTTGTGGGAGGAAGAAATTCAATGGCTTTAGAAACGGAAAAGAAGAAGAACATCATCGAGCAATTTAAAATTCATGACAGTGACACCGGTTCGCCGGAAGTCCAGATTGCCTTGTTGAGTGAGCGGATAAATTATTTGACCGAGCACTTTAAAACCCATAAAAAGGATTTTCATTCACGCCGGGGACTGTTGAAGCTGGTTGGCCAGCGCCGCCGGTTGCTTGACTATCTGAAAAAGAAGGAATTTCAACGTTATAAGAACGTGATCAGTACCCTGGGGCTGCGTCGTTGAGCCGTGTCCGCAAGGAAAATGCCGCTTGTCGATCCGGGTACTGCTTAAAAATAAGCAGCTGAAGAAAGTACATAGGAAAAATATGCAACGTTATTGTAAACTGGAAATTGAGGAATGTAATATAAGCCTGGAAACAGGAAAACTGGCCAAGCAGGCCGATGGTGCGGTGGTGGTTCGTTCGGGCGACACCATGGTTCTGGTGACCGCCGTTGCCGAGCGCAAAGGTCGCGAGGGGATAGATTTTTTCCCGCTTACGGTTGACTACCGCGAAAAAACGTATGCTGCCGGGAAAATTCCCGGCGGTTTTTTTAAACGGGAAGGTCGGCCCACGGACCGCGAAACCCTGACCTCCCGGTTGATTGACCGTCCGATTCGGCCCTTGTTTCCCAAGGGATTCACCTCCGAGACCCAGGTTATTGCCACGGTTATTTCCGTGGACGGTCGCCATGATTCTTCCATCCTGGCCCTGACCGGGGCCTCGGCTGCCTTGATGATTTCCGACATCCCCTTTTCCGGGCCCATCGCCGGCATCCGGGTGGGGCGAATTGACGGGAAGCTGGTGAGTAATCCTCATCAGGATGAGATGGAGAACAGCGACCTTGACATCGTCATGGCCTGCAGCCGGGAAGCGGTGGTTATGGTGGAAGGCGGCGCCCATGAGCTGCCTGAGGATGTCATCCTGGAAGCGCTGGATTTTGGCCATCGGGCCGCCCAACCCCTCCTTGAGGCCCAGGAAGAAATGGCCAGGCAGGTGGGCAGGGAAAAAAGAACGGTTGTTGCTCCCCAGCTGGATGAGCGGGTGATGGCGGCCGTGGTGGAAGAATACGGTTCACGTTTTACCGAAGCCCTGGCGATCAGCGACAAGCTGGAAAGGCGGGACTACCTCAGCAACTTGAAAGCCGAGATTGCCGCGCAGCTGGAAAGCCAGGACATCCCGGTGGACGATCTGGGTGAAGTGTTTGAGAAACAATTGTCCGCCGTGATCCGGCAGCAGATTTTCCAGCAGAAAATCCGCATCGGCGGCCGTGCTGTCGATGAGGTTCGGCAGATATCCTGTGAAGTGGGGTTGCTGCCCCGGGTGCATGGATCAGCGTTGTTTACCCGGGGTGAAACCCAGGCCCTGGTGACCACTACCCTGGGGACTTCGTCAGACGAACAGCGGATCGATTCCCTGCTGGGGGAAAGTTTCAAGCGCTTTATGCTGCATTATAATTTTCCGCCCTTCAGCGTCGGCGAGGCGCGTTTTCTCCGGGGACCGGGCCGGCGTGAAATCGGGCATGGAAACCTGGCGGAGCGGGCGTTGACCCCGGTGCTTCCCGCGACCGAGCAGTTTCCTTATACCATCCGCATTGTTTCCGACATTCTTGAATCCAACGGTTCATCGTCGATGGCCACCGTCTGCGGCGGTTCGCTGGCTTTGATGGACGGCGGGGTGCCGATCAAGGCACCGGTGGCCGGGATTGCCATGGGCCTGGTGAAGGAAGGTGATGAATTTGTCATTCTTACTGACATCCTCGGGGACGAGGACCACGTTGGTGACATGGATTTCAAGGTGGCTGGTACCCGGGACGGCATTACCGCCATCCAGATGGATATCAAGATTACCGGGATCAGCCAGGAAATCATGAAAAAGGCTCTGAACCAGGCCCGGGAGGGGCGGTTGACCATCCTGGGAATCATGGAAAAGGTTCTGAATAAGTCGCGGGAGGATATTTCCACCTACGCGCCTAGAATTATTACCATCACGGTTCATCAGGATAAAATTCGCGACGTTATCGGGCCGGGCGGGAAGAACATCCGGGCGATTGTTGAGAAAACCGGTGCCAAGATCGATATCGAAGACAGCGGGGAGATCAAGATTGCTTCCGCCGATGAAAGTGCTGCCGACATGGCGGTGGCCATGATCCGCGACCTGACCCAGGAAGCGGAAGTGGGAAAGACGTACCTGGGCAAAGTTCAGAAGATCATGGACTTTGGCGCTTTCGTGGAAATCTTTCCCGGCACTGACGGCCTGGTGCACATCTCCCAGCTTGCCAATGAGCGGGTCCGCAACGTCAGGGATGTCCTCAAGGAAGGCGACGAGGTTCTGGTCAAGGTGCTGGAAATTGACCGGCAGGGAAAAATTAAGCTTTCCCGCAAGGATGCCTTAAATGAAAAACCGGGCAAATAGTTCGGCGCCCTTTCGTTCAATGAAGAGTCTGACGGTAAGGCGGGGTTGAACCCCGCCTTATTTTTTTGCTCTTTGGTGTCTTTACAAAATTTTGGACCGGGACTATATTACCGGTAAAAGAAAAATCTGTTATTCCAATTCTGTCTTGACTGCCGTCTGGATGAAGAGAATAACTGGGGAAAGGAAGTATGGTGGCGGGAAAAGATTATTATGCCGTTCTCGGAGTTGACAAGAGTGCTTCCGAGGCTGAAATCAAGAAGGCGTTTCGTAACCTGGCCCGGAAGTATCATCCTGATATGAATCCGGACAACCCCGGGGCTGAAAAGAAGTTCAAGGAAATCAACGAGGCCTATGAAGTCCTCAGCGACGCCAAGAAGCGCAAGGAATACGATACCTTTGGGGAGACGTTCCAGCAGCCGGGGGGAGGTTTTCACGCCCACCCCGGCGCCGGCGGGGTCTATGGCTTTGATCTCAACGATCTCTTTGGCGGTCAGGCGGCCGGCCGCAAGAAAAAGACGTTCACTTCCGGTGGTGAATATGCCGACATCTTTTCCGACCTTTTCGGGGGGGCTGCCGGCTTCCAGCAGCAGGCGAGGCCGCGCAAAGGCCAGGATGTTTCCTACGAGGTTGAAATTTCCTTCGCCGAAGCGGTGCGGGGAACCGAACTGCGGCTGCAGATCAACAACCGCAAGGTGACCGTGAGGATCCCATCGGGGACCAACAACAACGCGAAACTGCGGGTCAAGGGGAAAGGGCAGCCGGGCGTCAACGGCGGCCCGCCTGGCGACCTGCTGCTGCAGGTAAAGGTCCGTCCCCACGACATCTTTACCATGAAAGGGCACAACCTGCACTGTAGGGTTACCATTCCCTTGACCAAGGCCATCCTGGGCGGGCGGGTTGACGTGCCCACCTTTGACGGCAAAGCGGTGCTGAATCTTCCTCCCGGAACCCAGCCAGGTCAGAAATTTCGCCTGCAGGGGAAAGGCGTGAAGAAAAACAAAACCGAGACTTATGGCGATGAAATTGTTGAAATTGCCGTGAAAATCCCCAAGAAGCTGTCCCCGGAAGCCAAAAAGTTGGTGGAACAGCTGGATGCCGTCCTGCCCGCCTCCTAAGTCATGCCTTTGAACCAGGAACTGGAAAAATCCGCCAGGCCGGCAAGCGTCGGCAGCCGGCCGCTGGGCCTGACTTTGGTTCTGGTACTGGCGGCCGTTGCCTGGCCGGTTTTTCTGGATTCCGCCTGGCTTTTTCTTCTCTTATCCCTCCTGTTGCCCTGGATGTATTATACCTATCATCGTCGTCGGCATCCCGATGGGGTGCCGCTCCGGTTGCTGTTTATCGCTTTTGCGGCTTTTTCCCTGCTGCTTTCCCAGCTGGTTTTTTGCCGGGTTCAGAACCGGGTCAGGGAATTCCGGTCTTTGGTTGCATCACAGAGGCAGTCAAGCCGCCAGCCGCTGGTGATAACCGGCATCATCGTCGGCTTTCCCGAGGGCTACTATGATTCCTGGTTACTGCCGTTGCGGGTGGAGCAGGTTCATGGCGATCATCCCGGCGGCATGGCTTTCCTGAGGCCGGGGATGCGCTTGTCGCTGCGGCTTCCTCCCGCACCCTATGACAGTGTTCGCCTGCCCCTGGTTGGCGACCGGGTTACGGTCAAGGCGATGGTGCGGGGGTACCAACTGCCGAAGCATCCCTTTCTGGCCGCCGGGCGCTACCGGTGGATGGCCGGTGACAGTCTTTTTTTCGCCGAAGCATCGGCATGGAGCAGCCTCAACATTGAACCCGACCGGCGCACTTTTTCTTTCCTGCGAGCCGTGGACAGCTGGCGGCGACGGCTGTATAGAGAGATTCATCGGCAGGTTCATGCCGGCCAGGTTGGTGGGGTGCTGACCGCCCTCCTGCTGGGAACCCGGGATTCCCTGACCCCGGAGATGAAGGATCTTTTCCTGGATTATGGCATCTACCACCTGTTTGCCATCTCGGGCCTGCATGTGGGGATCGTTGTTTCGGTTGTTTTTTTCTTTACCGTCTGGCTGTTGAACTGGCTGGTGCCCCATTTTTTCATTGCCGGACCGCGGAAGGCGGCGGCGGCTGCCGCCCTGCTGGCCGGATGGCTGTACGTGCCTGTCACCGGCATGCACCTGCCGGCGGTGCGGGCCGGCATCATGGCCAGCATCTTTTTAGGCGCCATCATGCTTGATGTGGCCGAAGATTCGTTTTCGGCCCTGATGCTGGCGGTGATCATCATCCTGGCTGCCTGGCCCCAGTCACTGTTCCAGCTTTCTTTTCAGCTGTCAGTTGCCGCCGTGGCCGCCATCCTGGTGGCGATTGGCGGTTTTCGGGTCATGCTTTCCAAGCTGAAGAATACCTTGCGAATCATTGGGAACAGGCTGCCTCCCTGGACGACGACCCTTGCCTACCGGGGAGCGGTGATCATGGTGGTTGGCACCGCGGCCTGGCTGGCCACCATGCCCCTGTTGATCAATCGCTTTCACTACCTCACCCCTTTTTCCCTGCTCAGCAACCTGTTTCTGGTGCCCCTGTTTTCCTTCCTGGTGCTGCCCCTGGGCATCCTGGCCCTGGTTCTTCTGCCACTCCCCGGCCTGGTGGGTTCATGCTGTCTGCGGCTGCTGGCCTGGCTGCTGACGGTGATTGTCGACGGCTGCCAGTGGCTGCACGCCCTGATCCCGCGGTTTCGCTGGTATTTCCCTTCCTTTTCAGGTTTGGAGCTGCTGCTTTTTTACGGTTTCTGGCTGCTGCTGGGAGCTGTTTTGCTCAGCCGGAAAAAATTGCTGCCGGTTGCTGCCCTGCTGCTGGTCCTGGCGGTAGGTGCTGGTGACTGGATATACTGGCAGGACCGGCGCGAACACCGGGATTATCTTTCCATCAGCTGCTTTGCCGGCGGCAGCCTGCAGGCGGCGGTGATGGAAATGCCCAACGGCGACGTTGTCCTGCTCAACGGCGGCGCTTTTCCCCGTCACCGGTTTTCCATGGCCCGGCAGGTTATTGCTCCCTACTGCTGGTCGGAGAAAATCAGCCGGGTCAAGGCGTTGATCCTTACCAGTCCCCAGAATGGTTCCGTGGCCGATCTTGATTACCTGGTGCGGAGTTTTAAGATCCGGGAGATCTGGTACAACGGCCTGTGGACCGGTTATCCTCCTTTTCGTCAATTCTATGAGTGGACCCGAAAATCTGGCGTCCGCTGGCGAAAGCTCACGGATCTCAGCCGGCCCCGCTATTTTGATCAATTGGTGCTAACGACGGTGAATCCC